>CAYMFV010000436.1:0-2889 GCA_964389745.1 uncultured Planctomycetales bacterium
GAAGCACAGACCGGCAGCGCCGGGCCCAAGGTCAAGCTCCGCGTCGCGGGGCCCTCCCGGTGAGGATTGCCGGCTCATCATGGGTGCTGCAAAGGGACGCTGGCACGGCGGCCTCGAACCCGATTCGACCCCTGACTGCGACTCCCCAGACCCGAGAGCAGTGATGGAAGCCGCGCTTCTTCGGACTTGGTGACTGACTCGAGCTAGCGGCCATCGTCCTCGGCGGCGCCAGTCCCAGCTGCGCCCAACGGGCGCGCCAGAGCCTCCCGGGCGGCGGCGACGTCAGGGTCCCCGGGCGCCTGGGCCGCGGCCCGCTCCAGGGCGGCGGCGGCCTCCTCCCGGCGGCCCAGGCGCAGGAGGGCGACGCCGAGGTTGTAGTGGACACGGGCGCGCCGGGGCAGGAGCCGGGCGGCCCGTTGCAGGGCGGCGGCGGCCTCCTCCAGGCGCTCCGGCCGTCGACCCAGGAGCAGGCCCAGGCCGTACCAGGCCTCGCCCATCTGGGGCGCGACCCGGAGCACCCGGCGCAGCTCCGCCTCGGCCTCCTCCAATCGGTCCTGGCGGTCATGGAGGACCGCCAGGTTCATCAGCGCCGGGACGAAGTCCGGGTCCCGGCGCAAGGCCTGCCGCCAGGCCGCCTCCGCCTCCCGGAGGCGTCCCCGGGCCTCCTGGACCGCGCCGACGGCGATCCAGGGGCCGGGCTGCTCGGCCATGGCCAGGCTGGCGGCCAGGAACTCCTCCACCCCGGTGTCCAGGCGCCGCCGGGCGGTCACCGGCAGGAGGTCCCGGAGGCCGGCCAGGGCCCGAGCGGCCTCGACCCGCACCGCCCGGCGCGGATCCGCCAGCAGGGGGGCGCCGGCCCGGGCCCGCTCGGGGGGGGGGAGAAGCTCGAGGACCGAGGCGGCTGCGGCCCGGACCAGGGCCTCGGCATCGCGGCAGGCCCGGGCCACGGCGGCGCCGGCGGCCTCCCGCTCGGGGTCGCCGGGCGCGTAGGGGAGCACGGCCAGCTCCGCCAGGGCTGTGGCCCGGACGATGGGCGGCAGCTTCCGGTCGCCCGCCAGGACTGCCAGCTGCCGGGCGGCGTTGTCCGCCCCCCCCCTGGCGGCGGCCAGGGCCCGGGCGAAGTCGGGGCCCCGCCGGCGCACGGGCCCGTACCAGCGGGTCACCGCCGCCGCCGCCCAGGCAGGATCCTGATCCAGGTGGCAGGCGGTGCAGGCGTCGGGTGTGCCCAGCTCCGCGGCCAGGTCAGGCCGGGGCACCCGGAAGCCGTGGTCCCGGCGGAAATCGACGCCCATGTAGAAGCGTCCGGGCATGTGGCAGTCGACGCAGGCCGTCCCCCCCCGTTGCGGGTCGTGGTGGTGGTGCCGGGAGGCGTCGTAGAGGTCCTGGGCGTGACAGCGGGTGCACAGGGCGTTGCCGGTGTTCCGGAGGCGGGCCGTGTGCGGCTCGTGGCAGTCGCTGCAACGCACCCCTCGGGCATACATGCGGCTCTGGACGAAGGAGCCCCAGACGTAGACCTCGTCCAGGATCTGGCCGTCGGGGTGGTAGAGGTCGGCCCGGAGGAGCTCGGGCTGGTAGTCGTCCAGGAAGGGAGTGCCCGGCACGTGGCCGTCGCCCAGGGGCCGCCGGCGGCTGTGGCAGGGGGCGCAGGCCTGGACCTCGGCCTCGGGATCCCCGGCGTTGAAGCGCACCGTCAGGCCGGGACCGGGTGCCGTCCGCCGCCAGGCCCCGGCCCAGGCCAGGTGCCGGCTGCCCGGGCCGTGGCAGGCCTCGCAGGCCACGTCCTCCTCCTGGAAGCTCGTGGCGAAGCGGTCCGCCTCCGGGTCGTAGCCCCGGACCAGGCCGGTGCTGTGGCACTCGGCGCACATGGCGTTCCAGTTGAGGAGCCGGCCGGTCCAGTGCAGGGGGTCGCCCGGGGGGATGTCCTCGCCGGCGTGCAGGGCGTACCAGCGGTGCGCCTGGACGTCCCAGGCCACGTCCAGGGCCTGGAGGCGGCCGCCGGGCAGGGGCAGGAGGAGCTGCTGCAGGGGTCGGTGGCCGAAGGTCCAGGCCACCGGGTAGTCCCGGACGGCGCCGTCGGGGCCGGCGGTCTCGACCAGGTACGTCTCGCCCCGGCGGAGGAACCGGGTGCGTGCCCCCCCCTCGGCGAAGACCGCCCCGGCGAAGTCCCCGGCCACGGTGTCCGCCGCCGGCCGCTGCATGGCCCGGTCGTGGTCGGAGCCCCGCCACAGGGCCGCCTCGGCCGGATGGCAGCGGGAGCAGGCGGCGCTGCCCACGTACTCCAGGGGCTCGTCGCCCCGCCAGGTCCGGGTCTCCAGTAGCAGCCAGGAACCCAGGGCGCTGGCGGCGACGGTGAGGAGGACGGCCAAGAGCCGCCGTTGCAGGGGGGGGGAGGGCCGGGGACTCAAGGCGCCAGGACCCGGCGCACCGCCGCGGCCGGGGAATCGGCGGCCTCCACCCGGGGATCCACCTGCCAGGTGCCCAGGCCGACCACGCGCTTGCCCCGCTTCAGGGCGAAGGCGATCTCCGAGAGGGTGCCGTAGCCGCCGGCCACGGCCACGAAGGCCCGGGCGGTGTTGGCGAGGATGGCGTTGCGGGCGTCGCCCATGCCGGTGGCCACGACCACCCGCGCCCAGGGGTTGGCGGTCGCCGGGTCGCTGCCCGGGAGCACCGCCACCACCAGGCCGCCGGCCAGGGCGGCGCCCCGGGAGGCCGCGGCCATGACGCCGCCGAGGCCGCCGGTGACGACCACCGCCCCGGCCCGGGCCAGGAGCCGGCCGACCTCCTCGGCAGCGGCGGCGGTGGCGGCGTCGCAGGCGCCGGCGCCGATGACGGCGCTGGCCGGGGGACGGTCGGGGTGCTGCTCCATGGCGGGCACCGGGCCGGGCGGCG
>CAYMFV010000437.1:0-2885 GCA_964389745.1 uncultured Planctomycetales bacterium
CGTCGGACGTGGTGTTGGAGACGGTAGTGAGTTCAGCGACGTACTCCAGTGGCCTCTGCAGCACCGGCGTTGCGAAGGTGTTGTCCACCGCCAGCTCGGCGCCCACCCGGCGGGCGGCGGCGGCCGCCGCCTTCAGGGAGGTGATGCGCAGCAGGGGATTGGAGGGGGTCTCCACGTAGAGCAGGCGGGTGTCAGTCGGTAGCGCCGCCAGGACCTCGGGGTCGCTCGTGTCCACGAAGTCGAAGCGCAGGCCGAAGCGGGCCTCGATCCGGGAGAAGAGGCGGTGGGTGCCGCCGTAGAGGTCGTTGCCGGCCACCACCCGGTCCCCCGCCTGGAGGGTCAGCAGCAGGGTGTGGATGGCGGCCATGCCCGAAGCGCAGGCGAAGGCATGCGCCCCCCCCTCGAGGTCGGCCAGGGCGTCCTGGAGGGCGAAGCGGGTCGGGTTCTGGGTCCGGGAGTACTCGTAGCCCTGCCGGGGCCGGGCCGGCGCCTCCTGGGCATAGGTGCTGGTCATGTAGATGGGCGGCATGACCGCCCCGGTTGCCGCCTCCGGCTCCCAGCCGGCGTGGACGACACGGGTGGCGAGGCGCAGGCGCGGGTGTTCGTGGCTCATGGCGGCTGTGGGGGGGGGATCAGTCCCGGAGACGGGCCAGGGAGCGGAGGAGATCCCGGCGGTCCAGGCCCGCCCAGGTGCCCTGGTGGTGGACGAGCACCGCGCCGCTCCGGGTGCAGGCCTCCAGGGCCTGCCGCCAGGGGGCGGTGCCCGGGACCACCGGCGGGGCCGGGCCGAGGGCCTCGGCCACGGTCCGGGCGGCCAGGTCCTGGCCGGCGGCCAGGAGCTCCAGGAGGGTCTCCTCGGCCACCACGCCCAGGAGGGCGCCGTCCTCCCCGGCCACCGGCAGGGGGCGCAGGCCCCGCTCGGCCAGGAGCTTCCAGGCCTCGGCCAGGGGCGTGTCCGGGGCGACCTGGAGGCGGGGCCGGTCCCGGAGGAGGTCCGCGGCGGTGGCCGCGGCCCGGGAGGGCCCGGGCAGGAAGCCGTTGTCCAGGAGCCAGTCCCGGCTGTACACCTTGGACAGGTAGCGGTCGCCGTTGTCGGGGAGGAGGACGACCAGCCGGGCTCCGGCGGGGAGCTCCCGGGCGACCCGCAGGGCCGCGGCCAGGGCCATGCCCGAGGAACCGCCGGCGAAGATGCCGGCCTCGGCCGCCAGGCGCCGGGTGCAGGCGAAGGCCTCGGCGTCGGAGACGACCTGGTAGTCGTCGATGAGGGAGGGATCCCAGGTACCCGGGATCATGTCCTCGCCGACCCCCTCCACCGCGTAGGGAGCAGCCTCGCCGGGGCAGCCGTCCCGCCAGGCAGAGGCGTAGACGGAACCCTCCGGGTCCACCGCCACCACCCGCAGGGACGGCTTCTGCGCCTTCAGGAAGCGGGCCGTCCCGGTGAGGGTGCCCCCGGTGCCGCAGCCGGCCACCAGGACGTCGAGATGACCGCCGGTCTGGCGCCAGAGCTCGGGGCCGGTGCCGTGCTCGTGGGCGGCGGGGTTCTCGGGGTTGAAGAACTGGTCGGCGAGCCAGGCGCCCTCGGTCTCGGCGGCGATGCGCCTGGCGGTGTTGGTGTAGTGGCGGGGGTCCTCGGGGGGGACGGCGCTCGGGGTCAGGACCACCTCGGCGCCGTAGGCCCGGAGCATGTCCACCTTCTCCTGGCTCATCTTGTCGGGCATGACCATGATCGCCTGGTAGCCCCGGGCGGCGGCCACCAGGCACAGGCCGACGCCGGTGTTGCCCGAGGTGCACTCGACCACGGTGCCGCCGGGGCGCAGCTCGCCCCGGGCCTCGGCGGCCTCGATCATGCGCCGGCCGATGCGGTCCTTGACGCTGCCTCCCGGGTTGAAGGCCTCGAGCTTGAGGAGCACCTCGCAGCGCAGCTCCGGGGCGAAGCGCCGGGGCAGCCGGACCAGGGGGGTCTCGCCCACCGCGTCGAGGATGGAGTCCAGGACCGTCTCCCGGCCCGCCAGCGAGGAATCCGCCATGATGCGCGGGGATTCTAGTCTCCCGGCGCCAGCGATGCCCGCCCCCCCCGATCCGCCCTTCCCCGACGACGCCCTGGAGGCCCTGGAGTACGCCGAGGTCCTGGCCTGGGTGGCGGGGCACGCCGCCACCACCTGCGGCCGGAAGGCGGTGCTGGCCTGGCACCCCCGAGATCCGGCGCCGGCGGTGGCGGCCCGGCGGCGCCGGGGCCGGGAGGCCCTGGTCGCCCTGGCGGCCGACGCGGCGCCGGGGCTGGCCCGCTGCCCGGATCCCGGGACCGCAGCCGAGGCGGCCCGGCGCCGGGTCCTGGATGGCAGGGAGCTCCGGGAGCTGGCCGAGGCCCTGGAGATCCTGGCCGGCCTCCGGGCCTGGGGCGCCCGGGCCGGGGCCTGGCCGGCCCTGGCGGCCTCCTGCAGCGCCATCCCCGACCCGGGCGGGCTCCTCGAGGCCATCCGGGCGGCGGTGGATCCCCGGGGCCGGGTCCGGGACGAGGCCCATCCGGCCCTGGAGGAGCTGCGCCGGCGGATCCGGGACCTGGTGGCGGAGCGGAGCCGGACCCTGGAGGCGGTGGCCGAGCGCTGGCATCGCCGGGGCGTCCTCCGCCAGCGCAAGCCGGTGCAGCGGGGGGACCGGCCCCTGCTGGCGGTCCGGGCCAGCCACCAGGGCCGGGTCGAGGGCATCCTCCACGACCGCTCCCAGAGCGGAGACACGGTCTTCGTGGAGCCGCCGGAGGTGGTGGCCCTGGCCAACGCCCTGGCCGATGCCCGGGCCCGGGAGGCGCGCCTGGTCCACGAGGTCCTGGCCGCCTGCAGCCGCCGGGTAGCCGCCCGCCAGAAGCCGATGGCGCCGTTGCCGTCGCC
>CAYMFV010000438.1:0-2879 GCA_964389745.1 uncultured Planctomycetales bacterium
ACCCTGGTGGAAGCCCTGGCCCAGGCCGGGGGCGAGACCGAGTACGCCGACCTGGAGCGGGTAGTGGTCATGAGCCGCGGTAGCGACGGCGCCGTGGAGGCCCGGCTCTACGACGTGGCCGATGCCCTCGCCCACGGCAATCCCCTGCCCGATGTGGTCCTCCGTCCCCGGGACACGATCCTGGTGCTGAGCACCGGCATCGGCAACGTCAACGACGCCATCGAGCTCTTCATCCGCCGCAACCTGCCGGTCCAGGTGGGTACCGGCGTCGTCTACCGCCTGAACGAGTGATGGACACGACCACCCCTGCCCCGGGCCCCCGGGTGGCTCCGGCTGGATCCGGCGGCGGGCCGCCGGCGCCGCCGCGCCGCCGGGACGCCCAGCGACGCCTGCTCCGGACCCTCTTCGAGTACCGCTGGACGGCCGTCGGCTTCTTCCTGACCTTCCTGGGCTTCCTGATGGTCATCGCCTACTGGTTCCCGCCCCTCTACCAGGTGCGGGCCACGGTGCTGGTCAAGCCGGGCCGGGAGAAGGCCCCCCTCCTGCAGGTCCCCCTGGCGGTGGCCTCGCCCAACCTCAGTCCGGCCCTGGAGGACCTGAACTCGGAGATCGAGATCATCCTCTCCCGGCCGGTCCTGGAGCGCACCGTCGACCGGAAGCGGGCCGAGTCCGGCCCCGAGCCCCCCCCCAGCTCGCCCCTCAAGGTGGCCCTGGACGGATTCGTCGACTTCTGCCAGGGCATCGGCCTGCTGCCGGTGCTGGACGAGCGGGAGCAGGCCATCCTGTCCCTGGGCAACAAGCTGTCGGTGGAGCCGGTGCCCCTCTCGAACGTCATCGAGATCAGCTACCGGAACTGGTCCCCCCGGGCCGCGGCGCGCACGGTCAACATCCTCCTGGACGAGTACGTGGCCTACCACGCAGAGGTCCACCGGACCGAGGGCTCGGTGGAGTTCTTCGAGGGCGAGGCCCGGCGCTATGCCCAGGAACTGGCCGCGGTCGAGGAGAAGCTGACGCGCTTCCGCATGGAGAACGAGGGCGGTGACCTGTCCCTGAAGCGCACCTTGCTCCTCCAGGAGTTGACGCGCCAGGAACAGATGCTGGCCTCCCTGCAGAGCGTGCGGGAAGGAGAGGAGGAGCTGGTCGCCGACAGCTCCCTCCTGGAGAACCGGGAGGTCTCCTTCAACCGGGAACGCCTCCTGGACCTGAAGCTGCAGCTCGCCGAGCAACGCCTCCGCTACCGGGAGGACGCGCCCGAGGTCCAGGCCATCCAGCAGCAGATCCAGGCCGCCCGGGCGAGCCTGGCCGAGGTCATGGAACGCACCCGGCGCGCCCTGGAACGGAGCGTCGCCGACCTGCGCCGGCGCCTGGCCGAGGTGGAGAGCCGGCGGGCCGAGTTCGAGGGTCTGCAACGCCAGCGGACCCAGCTCGAGGCGGCTTACCAGCGCTATGCCCAGAAGGCCGAGGAGGAACGGGTGGCCCGGGCCATGGACGCCGACCAGATGGTCGGGGTCAAGGTGATGCAGCGGGCCACCGTCCCCCAGAAGCCCTGGTTCCCGAACCGTTTCCTCCTGGCCCTGGTGGGCATCCTCCTGGGCATTCCCGGAGCCATGGGTGCGGCCCTGCTCCGAGGCTACTTCCACGGCCGGGTGGCCACGGTGGCCGACCTGGAGGACGAGCTCGGGGTGCCGGTCCTGGCCTCCATCCGACCTCTGCCCCGGCGAGCCTTCCGCCGCACGCTCCCCGGGGAGGCCCGCCGGGCCGCCCGGGTGGTCGCCGCCCTCCTGGCCCGGGACGCCGACATCGGGCTCCTGCACGTGGCCTCGGCCACGGCCGACGAGGGGGCGGTCGGCATAGCCGCCGTTCAATGTGGAATCATGGGATGAGCTCGAGACGATACAAATGATCGCGGGAAGGATGGGAAAAATCGCGCCTGTTGCGATCAGGGTGAATCCCGATGTGGATCCGAGGACCCATCCCTATATATCCACAGGGATGAAGGAAAACAAGTTTGGTATCGATATCAACGAGTCCGTGAAACTTTACAAAAAGGCAAAGAGGTTGAAGAATGTGGCCCTCAAGGGAGTGGATTTCCACATCGGTTCTCAACTCACGGAGGTCAAGCCTTTCGTGGACGCTCTGGGGATCGTGTCCGATTTTGTGAGAAGGTTGAAAAAAGAGGGAATATTGGTGGAATTCGTTGATATCGGAGGCGGTCTCGGGATTACATATCACGAAGAAACGCCTCCTCATCCCCTGGAATATGCCTCCGCGGTTGCGTCTATAGTGAGAAAACTCGATGTTACTCTTATACTGGAACCTGGGAGGGTTCTCACCGGGAACAGCGGGATTCTCGTGACTGAACTCCTCTACACCAAGGAGACAGGGAGGAAAACCTTCTATATAGTTGACGCGGCGATGAATGACCTCTTCAGGCCCTCCCTCTACGGCTCATACCACAAGATCATCCCGGTGCGGAAGAGGAGGAGAAAGATGGTGGAGGTGGATGTTGTGGGCCCCGTCTGTGAATCGGGCGATTTTTTCGCGAAAGACAGGGAAATAGAAGAGGTGAAAAAAGGAGATTGTCTCGCGCTCCTTTCCACGGGTGCTTACGGGTTCGCCATGTCATCGAATTATAACTCCCGGGGAAGGGTCCCGGAGGTCCTCGTTCGGGGAGATCGTTTCTACGTAATCAGGGAGAGAGAGACGAGGAAAGACCGTGTTCGGGGAGAGAAATTCCCTCCCTTCCTCAGGAAAAAAGGATAGGAATTATTGTTCTCTCATTTCCACTCGTACTGGTACAAGGCCTGGGTACGAGAGAGAGAGTGGGATGGGCATAGAATGCGTGAAGAGGTACGGGACGGGAAGAGATTGCATCATCT
>CAYMFV010000439.1:0-2875 GCA_964389745.1 uncultured Planctomycetales bacterium
GCCGAGGTCGCCGCCCTGGCCCGGGAGCTGGGCCTCGGCGACCCGGCGGTCCACGCCGACGCCGCCGGCCTCGCCGCCGACCTCCGGGTGGACGCCATCTGGATCTGCGCCCCGAACTTCACCCGCCTGGAGGTCCTGGAGGCCATCCGGGAGGGCTGCCGGCGCCGCCAGGAGCCCCTCCGGGGCCTGTGCTGCGAGAAGCCCCTGGCCCGGACCCTGGCCGAGGCCGAGGCGGTGGCCGCCCTGGCCGCCGAGATCGGCGCCCCCACCGGCTACCTGGAGGACATGGTCTTCGCCCCCCACCTGCAGCGGGGCCGGGACATCGTCTGGCGCCGGGGCGCGGCCCTGGCCGGGCGGCCGTACCTGGCCCGGGCCGCCGAGGAGCACGGTGGCCCCCACGCCCGCTGGTTCTGGCAGGGACGTCTCGCCGGGGGGGGGACGGCCCTGGACATGATGTGCCACAGCCTGGAGGCGGCCCGCTGGCTCCTGACCGAGCCCGGCGCGCCCCGGGAGAGCCTGCAGCCGCTGGCCGTGGAGGCGGTGACCGCCCACCTGAAGTGGGCCCGGGAGCCCTTCGTCCGGGAGCTGGAGGAGCGCTACGGCCGGCTCCCCGAGCTCCGGGAGCAGCCCTGCGAGGACTACGCCCGGGCGACGGTGCGCTGGCGCACCACCGACGGCCAGGAGGTCCTCTCGGAGACCACCAGCTCCTGGGCCTACACCGGCGCCGGACTCCGGCACACCTTCGAGCTCCTCGGCCCGGAGTACGCCATGCACGCCGACATGTCCCGGACCGGCCTGGAGGTCTTCTTCTCCCGCCGGGTCCGGGGCGAGGCCGGCGAGGATCTCGTGGAGAAGCAGAACGCCGAGCAGGGCCTGATGCCGGTGGCCCCGGACGAGACCGCCCTCTACGGCTACCAGGCGGAGAACCGGCACTTCGTCCGGGCCTTCCTGGACGGCACCCCGCCGGCCCTGACCTTCCGGGACGGCGTCGAGGTGGTGCGCCTGCTCATGGCCGCCTACCGCTCCGCGGAGGAGGGGCGGACCGTGGACCCGGCTGCCGGGGACCTCGCCGGCTACGTGCCGCCCCCGGCCCGGGCCTGACCGGCACCCGGCCCGGGTAACCACCGGGTAACCACCCCCTACGCCTGGTGCCCGCCGGGACAGGGCACGGGGATTGCAGCGGAGCGGCACCCCCGGCCCCCGCCGCCGTGAAGACCATGCCGCGACTCCACTGCCACCATCCCCTGATCCTCCTCGTCGCCGTGCCCCTCCTCGCCGCCCCCGGGAGCGGCCAGTGCCGGGAGCTGCGCTTCCCCGGCCAGGCCGGCCTGGACGGTTTCGGGACCGCGGTCGCTGGCGTCGGCGACGTGGACGGGGACGGCGTCCCCGACCTCGCCGTGGGCGCCGTCCAGGACCTGGCCGGCGGCCCGGGCTACGTCCAGGTCCTCTCGGGGGCCGACGGCGCCCTCCTCCACGAGTTCCGGGGCAGCTCCCCCTGGGCCCGCTTCGGCAAGGCCGTGGCCGGCGCCGGCGACGTGGACCGGGACGGCCGCCTCCTCCGCCAGTGGGATGGCGACCAGGCGGGCGGCGCCCTGGGCTGGACCCTCGCCGGCACCGGCGACCTGGACGGAGACGGCGTTCCCGACTTCGCCGCCGGGGAGCCCGGCAACAACCAGAACGGCGGCGCCAACGGTGCCCTGCACCTCTACTCGGGACGCACCGGCCAGCGCCTCTACTCCTTCCTCGGCCAGGTCCGGGACAGCCTCGGCGTGGCCGTGGCCCGGGCCGGGGACGTGGACGGCGACGGCCTCGACGACGTGATCGTCGGCGCCCCCCGGGAGGACGGAAGCCTCGCCCCGAACACCGGCGGCGCCTGGGTGATCTCCGGGGCCAACGGCATGCCCATCCACCACTGGCAGGGCTGGGCCCTGGACGACTCCTTCGGCGTCGCCGTGGCCGGCGTCGGCGACTGGGACGGGGACGGCCACGCCGACGTGGCGGTGGGTGCCCCGGGCGCCTTCGACCTGGGCGTGGTCATCGTCGTCTCCGGGCAGACCGGGCAGAACCTGGCCTGGCTCCGGGGCGAGAGCCCCCTGGATGGCTTCGGCAGCGTCCTCGCCGGCGGCCGGGACGTGGACGGCGACGGCCTGCCCGACCTCCTCGTCGGCATGCCCGGCAGCGACGGTGCCGGGCCCGCCGCCGGTGCCGCCGTCGTCCACGCCGCGCCCTGGGGCGAACGCATCCTCCGCCTGGCCGGCGACCACGCCGGGGCCATCCTGGGTGCCGCCGTCGCCCTCCCCGGGGACCTGGACCGGGACGGCCGCGGCGAGGTCCTCCTGGGCGCACCCATGGACGACTCCCTGGCGCCCGCCGCCGGCAGCGCCGTCCTCGCCTTCTGTGGCGCCCTGGTCCTGGATCCCCCGGCACCCGGCCTGGCGGGCCGGGACAACCTCCTGGTCGCCCGGGCCGCCACCGGTGGCGCGACCGTCCACTTCCTCTGGAGCCTCCAGCTCGGCAGCACCCGGCTGCCCGGCTGCCGCGTGGTCCTGGATCTGGCCGCTCCCCAGGTGGCCGGTCTCGCCAGCGCCGGCGCCGACGGCATCGCCCGCCTGACGGTGCCGGTGCCGGCCAGCGCCGCCGGCCGGCTCCTCGTCCTCCAGGCCGCGGAGACTGCCAGCTGCCGGGTCAGCCTGCCGGTGCTGCACCGCTTCCGGTAGTCCCGGGCGGTGACGCCTCGGGCACCAGCAGCACCTTGCCCACGTTCTCCCGGGCGTGGAGGATCTGGTGGGCCCGGGCGGCCTCGGCGAAGGGCACCCGGGCGTGGATCCGGGGCCGCAGCACCCCTTCCGCCGCCAGCCCCAGGAGCCGCCGGAGC
>CAYMFV010000440.1:0-2875 GCA_964389745.1 uncultured Planctomycetales bacterium
GTTGGTGGGCGTCACGTACCGGGTCTCCGCCGCCTGGCAGGTGTGGAACGGGAGCGCCCAGGCCCGGCAGGCACGGGTGGACCTGCTGAGCAGCCAGCGCCTGACCCTCAGCCAGGGCCTCCCCGTGGACGTCCCCGCCGGCGGCAGCGCGACCCCCAGCGTGGGCCTGTCGGTCCGGTTCGTCGTCGCCGGGAGCTTCGGCTACATCGTCCGGGTCCTGGCCTCCGACACCGGGGAGGTCCTGGGCGAGCACCCCTTCACCATCGTGGCGAGCTAGCGATGCCCAGGTACGTCGTGCAGCCCAGAGGAGAGGGGCCCCTGAGCGAGGTGGCCCAGGCCTGCCGCTCCTGCGGCGGGCGGGCGGTCCGCCTGGCGCCGGCCTCGCGGCAGGCCTTCTGCGACCTCACCGAGGAGCAGGCGCGGCGCCTGGCCCAGCGCTACGCCGTGGCCGTCAAGCCCGTGCGAGGCATTCGCACCCAGCAGGCCCCTTCGGCAGGGCTCAGGGCAGGCCCTGCGGCGGCCCTGGCCCCAGCCGAGGCCCTGGAGGTGGGGGATGTCCTGCGCGCCGCCGGGTTCGGCCGGCTCCGGGACGCCTTCGGCCTGAGCGGGGTCGGGACCACCATCGCCGTCCTGGACAGCGGCGTGCGCTCCTCCCACCGGGAGCTGTCGGGCCGGGTGGTCCTGGAGGAGAACCTCTCCGCCTCCCCCACGGCCGGGGACGTCTTCAACCACGGCACCGCCGTGGCCCACGCCGCCGCCGGCGAGGGCGGGGTGGCGCCGGGCGCCTCCCTGATGAGCCTGAAGGTCCTGGGGGACGACGGGCTCGGGTCGGCGGAGGACGCCGTCATGGCCCTGGAGCGGGTGGTGGAGCTGAAGGAGCGGGCCCTGGCCCAGGGGCTGCCGGACTCCCATCCCCTGCACCCCGACATCATCAACATGTCCTGGGGGCTGGAGGACGACGGTGACCCCCAGGACCCCCTCTCCCGGGCCGTGCGCGCGGCGGCCTCCCGCGGCCTGGGGCTCATCGCCGCCGCCGGGAACGAGGGCCCGGCCCCGGGGACGATCCTGTGCCCCGCCTGCGAGCCGGAGGTGGTCGCCGTGGGGGCCCTGACCCTGCTCCCCTACGAGGTCTGGCCCGCCTCCTCCCGCGGCCCCACCCTCCTGGGGCTGACCAAGCCCGACGTGGCCTTCTTCGGCGTGGGCCTCCGCCTGGCCAGCGCCGAGGGGGACGGGGCCTACGTGACCAAGAGCGGGACCTCCTTCGCCGCGCCCCAGGTGGCGGGGATGGTGGCCCTGGGGAAGGAGCTGGGCTTCCGGGCCGGGGCACTGGACAGCCTGGAGCGGGGCTTCGGCCTCGTGGGCCTGGGGCTGGTCAAGCCCACGGGGGTGAGCACGGCGAAGGACAACGCCTGGGGCTGGGGCCAGCCCTCGGGGGAGCTCCTGCTGCGGCGGCTCCAGGCGCCCACCACGGACGCCTCCGCCCTGGCCGCTCCCCTGGCCCTGGCCCTGCTGGCGACCCTCATCACGGGGCTGCGCTGAGAGGAAGGCGATGCCTGACCAGAGTCTCACCAGCGTGACACCGAGGGTCCTCCAGGTGGTGCTGGCCGTGGCCATGGCCGCCACGGCGGTGGCCGTGCTGCAGGCCATCATCCAGCCGGCGCAGGCGGCAGCGGCGGCGTCCAGCCTGGCGGACCTCATCCCCGCCGGCCCCCTCGGGCAGCGCCCCCTGGCCACGGCCGTCCCCCTGGGGAGCGCCTGGATCGTCCCCGGCGGGGAGGGCGAGCCCGGGCGGCTCTACCTGGTGCTGCAGGACAGCACCGGCACGCCACGCTGGGTCCAGATCGGGGTGACGGGATGACGGAGCGACGTATCCCCATCGGCACACCGGAGCGCTGGGAGTGGCGGAGGCAGCTCCCCCCGGAGGTGCACGGCCCGCTCCCCGGAGACCTCCACCCGGACCTGCTCCCCCTGGACGGGTCCCGGGCGATGACCGGGACCCTGTACGTCCCCGATATCCGCGTGAGGGACATCTCCCTGAGAGGCGCCCTCCCGGCGACGGCCCTGGTGGTGGCATCCGACGCCCCGGAGGCCCTCAAGCTGCAGGCGTCCCTCCTCAGGGACGTCTACGGCGACCTGGTGCAGGTCTGCGACGGCGTGGACGACCAGGAGGAGATCAACGCCGCCATCGCCGCCGTCGCCGCCACGCCCCTGGGGCGCGGCACCGTGCAGCTCAGCACGGGCCGGTTCAGGACCACCGGCCCCATCAACCTGACCACCTCCAGCGGCATCGACCCCTTCGGCGAGGTGGTCCTGCAGGGCATGGGCATCCGTGCCACGCAGGTGCGGTTCGGCGGGGCGGCGGGCCACATCGTCGAGGTCGTCGGGGTGGACCGGGTGCAGCTCCGCGACCTGGAGCTGGCCGCGGTGGGCACCGGCTCCGCCGGGGTCCTCCTGGCCCGCGGCGCGGGCGGTGGCGGCGCCGCCAATGCTCGGCTGGTGCGCGTGCAGGTCCTGGGCGCCGGCGCCGGCGGCTCCCTGGTCTACGGCGTCTACGCCTACGCCGCGGAGCGGCTGTACCTGGAGGACTGCATCCTCGGGGCCACGGTCCCCTTCCTGACCACCAGCGACAACCTCGACGGCCTGGCCGCCGCCAGCGAGGCCATGGCCGCCGGGGGCCAGTCGAACTCGGAGCTCTACCTCCACCACTTCACCTTCCAGCAGGAGGCCGCCGGCGCCTACGCTGCCGGCGTTGTCCTCCACGACGTGGACGGGGTCACCCTCACCGGCTGCATGTGGGTCACCCGCCCCAGCAACGCCGGCCACCGCATCCGGGCGGATGCGGGCCCCGGGGGCGGGGGAGCCCGCCCCCCCCCCC
>CAYMFV010000441.1:0-2873 GCA_964389745.1 uncultured Planctomycetales bacterium
TCCTCCGGGGGGGTAGCCTGCCGGCCTTGAGCCCGGGCTTCGCCGACTGGCCCCTGTGCCAGCTCGAGGACCGGGTCGAGACGCTGCCGCCCTTCTTCGGGGTCAGCCACTGGGGGCCGGCCTCCCTGGAGGGGGCCTCGGGCTGCAGCTCCTGCGGGGACACGGCCCGCTTCTCGGGCAACCCGGAGACGGCGGCCCTGGGCCTGGCCCTGGCGCCGCCCCACGACCTGCGGGGGGACACGGGCCAGCTGCCGCCCCCGGGCCGGGACCATCCCTTCGTGATGGCGAGCACGGGGGAGGTGGTGTACACCGAGACCGACTTCGTCCTGGCGGGCACGGGGCTGGACTTCCGCTGGACCCGGACGTACCGGTCGGCCTACGAGTACGACGGGACCGACGCCTTCGGGCCGGGCTGGGACTTCAGCGCCCAGCTCTTTCTCTATGAGCTGGGGACCGGCGACGTGCGCGCCTACCTGGGGACGGCCCGGGTCGGGGACGTCTACTCCTACGATTCCCAGAGCGGGGCCTACGCGAGCCCGCCGGGCTTCTTCGACACCCTGGCGAAGGGCGTGCGGCCGCCGGGCTACCCGGTGTACGGCAATAAGAGCTTCTTCACGAAGACCGAGCGCAACGGCGTGGTGTGGGAGTTCGACCTCCTGCACAGCGGTGCGAAGGACATCTACGGGTGCACGCGGATCCGGGACCCGTGGGGGAACGCGATCGTCTTCGCCTACGAGAGCGGCAGCCTGCGGCTGGCGACGGTCACCGACACCCGGGGCCGGGTGGTGACGGTGCTGCGCAACGACCCGAACAACCCCGACCGGATCTCCGGGGTGACGGTCTCGGGCACGGCGGTGGGGGACTACGGGGACCTGGCCATCGACTACGAGTACACGAACGGTCGCCTGACGAAGGTGACGAGGCACGTGACCCGGCTGCAGGATGGGGGCAGCAGGGAGCGGCCGTGGACCGGGTACGAGTACGGGATCCAGGACGCGAACCTGGACAACCTGGTCGCCGTGAAGGACTGCGTGGTCCAGGTCCTGGGTTTCACGTATGCCTTCTACAACGGCACGGAGGACCGTTGCAAGACGGTGACGGGGGCGGACAGCAGCGAGACCCACGTGTACGACCACGACCAGGGCGACGCCAGTGGCGACTGGACGGCGTACACCGACCCGTGGGGCCAGCAGCGGGACTTCGTGTACACGGACCTGGCGGCGGGGGACCGGACGATCGCGGCGCTCCGGGAGCACTGGGAGAACAAGGACGGGCAGCCGGCGGCGACGCTGGAAACGACCATCACCCGGGCCTGCGACTGCGGCCAGATCACGGACCTGGTCTACCCGGACGGGAGCGGCGAGCACTGGGTGTACAACGCCGACGGCACGGTGCAGGAGTACCGCCGGAGCTCGTGGGACTCCCTGGAGCCGGACCTGGTCAAGCGCTGGACCTACGAGGCGACCGGTGGCGGGGTGCGGATGAAGACCTCCAGCGGCTGGCCCCGGGCGGAGAGCGCGCCGTCGGCGAAGGTGACCTGGACCTGGAACGCGGACGGCTCCCTGAAGGAGGTGACGCTGCCGGCGGTGGTGGCGGGGCAGCCGCAGGCCCAGAGCATCGTCTGGCGCTACACCTGGGATGCCAGCAAGCGGCTGGAGCAGGTGACGAGCCCGGCGGGCCGGGTGACGCACTGGAGCTGGCAGGGGGGCCTGGAGACCCGGACCCAGGATCCGGGCGGACTGGACCGGCAGTGGAAGACCTGGCGGGACGCCCTCGGGAACGTGACCCGGCGGGAGGACCCGTCGGGGCCGGGCTCGGCCTGGGTGTACACGGTGCCCCGGACGGGCGGGTGCTGAAGGAGACGGGTCCGAGCGGGGAGGAGCGCCTGTGGACCTACGACCTGCGCGGCCGGCGCACGGACGAGGATCGCCTGCTGGACGGCAGCGTCGGCGAGCGGGTGCAGAGGCAGTGGGACTACTCCCTCGGGAACTTCCTGCAGAAGGTGACCGAGGACGTCGGCGGCATCGGCGCCGCCACCACCTTCACCCGGGACTTCGCGGCGCGGCGGATGGACCGGGTGGACGCGCTGGGCCACGGCTGGCGGACGGTCTACGGCTACGGCTCCCATGGCCTGCCGTGGCAGCGCTACAACCTCGACTCGGGGACGGCGGAGCTGGTCCAGACGGTGGAGCGGGACTTCATGGGCCGGGTGACGGCGGTGGTGGGCCAGGGGGGCCGGCGAACGCGCTACGACTACGACGGCTACGGCCGGCGGACGCTGGTGGAGACGGAGCTCCCCGGTGGCGGGAAGCGGCAGACCATCCGGACCCTCGAGGACTGGGGCGCCCCCGCGAAGGTGGAGGTGCGGGTCGGGAGCACGATCCTGGCGAGCACGCTCTACGACTACGACGAGGCCCTGCGGCGCTGGCAGGAGGTGGAGCAGGACCCGACCGGGACCCTGGGCAACCGGGTGACGACCTGGCGGCGGGATGCCGACGGCCGGGTGGTCGAGGAGACGGATCCCCGGGGCTATGTCTGGAAGACGGTCTGGGACGCCGCCGGCCGGGTGGAGAAGACGGTGGAGCCGGCGGTCGCGGGGGGGAGCAACGAGGTGGTGTACTCCCGGGACGACGCCACCCGGACGACCACGATCACCGAGCGGGCGTGGAACACCGACACCCAGGTCTGGACCGAGTACGTGCGCAAGGAGATCCGGGATGCTTCGGGGCGGCTGCAGGAGGTCCAGGACCTCGGCTCGGGGAGCACGGCCCGGAGCACGACCTGGACGTGGGACGAGGGCGGGCGGCAGCGGAGCCGGACCTCGCCGCTGGGGCACGTGACCCGCTGGACCTACGACAAGCTCGACCGGCTGC
>CAYMFV010000442.1:0-2863 GCA_964389745.1 uncultured Planctomycetales bacterium
GACGGCCATGGGCGCGAGCCGCTGCCGGCGCCGGCGGGCGGCCTCGGCCAGGGCATCCGGCAGGGAGAGGCCCTGCCGGCGGGCGTCGCAGACGCTGGCCAGATCGACCCCCTCCACCATCTCCATGGCGTAGTAGAGCCGCCCCTCGCGGCTGCCGCAGGCGAGGATCTTCACCACGTTGGGGTGCTCGCAGCGGGACAGGGCCTGGATCTCCCGCTGGAAGCGGAGCACCGCCTCCTGGTCGGGCAGCTGGTCCGACGGCAGGGTCTTCAGGGCTACCAGGCGACCCAGGCTCTGTTGCCGGGCCAGGTGCACCTCGCCCATCCCGCCCCGTCCCAGGAGACCCAGGATGCGGAACTCGCCCAGGATCGAGGGGGTCGGCGTGGCCTCGGAGCTGGCCGGCGGCGGGGCCTGGAGGAGGGCCTTCATCGCCTCCGCGGCGCCCGGGAAGCGGCTCTCGAGATCCCCCCCCCGAAGGCAGTGACCGCCGGCGAAGTCCAGGTACTGGAGACCGCGAACGAGGCCGTTGAAGCAGTACAGGCGCTCTTCCTCCTCGTCGTAGAGGAGCCAGGGGTGGAGATCCCGCCAGCTGCCCGGCCGCTGCAGGAGCACCCGGCCCGGGCAGGCGCCCTCGGGGGCCTCGCCGGCGTCGTCCGGCAGGCACATGGGCATCTCGCTGGTGAGGTCCAGGAGCCAGGCCCGGCGCTGGCCGTCCGGCGTCATCTCGACGCTGCCGATCCAGACCAGGCGGCTGGCCGGGGGCAGAAAGAGGCCGGCCTCCCAGGCCGGCTCCAGGGCCGCCGCCAGGAGCTCCGCGGCCCGGGCGTAGAAGCTCCGGGGCCGGGTGGCGCCGTGGCCGAGGACCCGATTCCGGTAGGCGGCCAGGGCCGCGAGGAAGACCTGGCCGCTGACCCGGGAGGACGGCGAGCCCGGAGTGCGCCCGAAGCCGATGCCGGCCAGGAAGGAGTGCAGCCTGCGGATGGCCGGGGCTTCCAGGGAGAGGCCGCTCCGTTCGAGACAGGCGGCCCACTGGCCGAAGGATGCCCGGGCCAGTTCGCCGGGTCTGGGTGGCGGGGCGGCAGCCACGGCCAGGCGCACCGACACCTCGAAGGCATACCAGGCGTTGTCGTGGCGCTCCCTGGCCGACTTGGCGTTGCGGCTGCGCCGGGCGAGCCTGGCGACCGGCAGGGGCAGATGGAAGGGCGTCGGGGAAGCGCTTGCCATGGCGAGACAAAACCTCGGACAGCCCAGGCTGGCCCTGGGCTGCCGGGCAGGCTGCACTCTCCCTTAGGCGCTGCCTGCCTGGGATTACCGCGAAAAAGGACTGGCGCCGGCCAAGGGGCGGCGGCGAAATGGATCGATGCCATGACCCGTCCCCCGTTCCTTCCTCTCCTGCCCCCCGCCCTGCTTCTCCTGGGTGCCTGTGCCACCGTAGCCCCCGAGGCCCGTGGACCGGTCGACTTCGTCCGCCATCACTACGCCAGCCTGCGCATCGGCACCGACTGGGAGCGTGTCCAGGAGGACTTCGCCCGGGACGCCATCATCGTCCGCCACGATCCCGAGCATCCCGGCGAGCTGATCGTCGAGACGGTGCCCTCCTTCTTCGAGGTCACGGCACCGGCCATCGACTCGATGCGGAGCTTCCGGATCGAGCCCGTAGGCATCCGGGCCCTGGTCTACGAGCGCCTCGCCACGGTCATGGCCTACGTGGAAGTGGAGAGCGTGGACGCCGACGGCCAGCCACAGGCCTTCCGGGCCGTGGACCAGTTCGCCCTGGCGATGGATCCCCACGGTCGCTGGCGCATCAGCCATCTGCTCTACCAGCGGGTGGCGGAGGGCTGGGAGCCGCCGCGGAACATCCGGACCTCGCTCTTCCGCCAGAGCGGTGTCCACCTCGCCAGGGGGGGGCGAGACCGGGACTAGCGCGTCCCGCTGGAGGGTCTCCGCGGGTGAGCGGGGGGCTGGCTCCGGCCTTCCCCCCCCTCCCGGCGCCGGGCCAGAGGCCAGAGACCAGGTCGTCGGGAGCCGCGGAGCCAGTCCCGGAAGGCATCCTCGGCCCGGAGGAGGTCCTTGAGGCGAGCACCCTGGAGGAGCTGGGAGACGGCCTGCTGGCTGACGCCCAGTTCCCGGGCGACGTCGGCCTGGCGGCCGTGGCGGCGGTAGGCCAGGACCGCCCGGGCACGGCTCCGGGTCCAGTCGGCCATGATGGCGGCGTGCAGCCGGGCCAGGGCGTGGGCCAGCTCCAAGTCGGCCCGGGACCGGCCGGGCAGCTCCAGGCGGAACCAGTCCCGGTGGCCGTCCCCCTCGGCGAAAGCCTCCTGGGAACGGGTCAGGGCCCGTTTCCAGAGCGCCGCGGGGTCGCGCCGGGCCTGGCTCGTGGCGATGGAGGTCAGCACGCACTCCAGGGCGGCGGGCCAGGCGGCCTCCCGGAGGCCCACGGCGATGTCGAAGGCATGCTCCGGCCGCTCCAGGATGCCCAGCCAGCAGCCGTCCATCTCCCGCGGCGGAAGCTCCCAGGCATCCGGGAAGCGCTCCTCGAGCCTGGCCAGGGCCGGAGCCAGGTCCAGGGGGCGGGAACGCCGGGCCCGGCGGCGCGCAGCGACGGGCCGCGCCGCCAGGACGATGCGGCTAAGGGGATGCATCCCCGACCATCCTAATGTGCGCCCGGTCCGCCGCCACCGGCTGGCAGGCCGACGGCCATCAGGGCGGCAGCCAGATCCCGACCGCGCAGGGCTTCCGGCAGCCTCTCGGGTCGGGGCAGGAGCCTGGCGTCCACCAGGGCCTTGAGAATCTGCTTGACCCGGCCGAGGACCGCCCTCTCCCCGGTGCCGCCTGACGCCATGCGCCCGGCATAGTCCCGGAT
>CAYMFV010000443.1:0-2863 GCA_964389745.1 uncultured Planctomycetales bacterium
CTCCCTGACCGCGGGCGCACCCGGCCGCGGCGTCGCGGTGCCGCCGGCCCTGGCCTGCATCTTCCTCCGGGGGGGGGTGGACTTCCTGAACGTGGTCGTCCCCTGGCGGGACCCGGACTACCGGGCGGCCCGGCCGGGCATCGCCCTGGGCGAGGAGGACGGCCTCCTGCCCCTGGACGACACCTTCGCCCTGCACCCGGCCCTGGCGCCCCTGGAGCCCTTCTGGCGGAGCGGTGACCTGGCCTTCCTGCACTGCGTGGGCTCGCCCCACCCGACGCGCTCCCACTTCGACGCCCAGGACTTCATGGAGCGGGCGGCGCCCGGAGACAAGAGCGTCCGCACCGGCTGGCTGAACCGCTACCTCGGGGCCACGGCCGCCGCCGGGGACAGCCCCTTGCGGGCCCTGGCCATGCAGGGGCTCCTGCCTCGCTCCCTCCGGGGCCCCTACCCGGTGCTGGCGGTGCCCGAGGGCCTGGAGCGGGGCCGCAACCAGCGGATCCTGGAGGCCTTCCGGGGTCTCTACGGACCCCAGGACGGCAACCCCGTGCGCCACTCCGGCGCCGCGACCCTGGCCATCCTCGACCGCTACCTGGAGGTCATCTCCGCCGACAGGGGGGGGGAGGAGCCGGACTACCCGGCCAGCGCCTTCGGCCGGCGCTTGCAGCGCATCGCCCGGGTCCTCCGGGCGGAGGCGGGGGTCGAGGTGGTGGGGGTGGACTACGGTGGCTGGGACCACCACGTCCAGGAGGGGGGGACGGGCGGCCGGCTGCAGACCATGCTGGCCGACCTCGGCGCCGCCCTGGCGGCCTTCGCCCGGCACCTGGGCCCGGCCCTGGAGCGCACCCTGATCCTGGTGATGAGCGAGTTCGGGCGTACGGTCCGGGAGAACGGCAACGCCGGCACCGACCACGGTCGGGGCGGCGGCATGCTGCTGCTCGGCGGCGGCGTCCGGGGTGGCAAGGTCCACGGGGACTGGCGGGGGCTCGACCCGGCGGTCCTGGCCGACGGCCGGGACCTGCCGGTGAGCACCGACTTCCGGGATGTCCTGGCCGCTTGCCTGGCGGAGGGCCTCGGCTTCGTCCCGCCGGCCGGCTTCTTCCCGGGCCACCGGCCGGGGCGGCTGCGTCTCTTCTGACCCGGCGGGCGGAACCGGGCCAGGGGGGCGGGGTTGTGCCGCCGCCTTCCCTTGTCCCATCGAGGAGAGACCTGCCATGAAGACGTCCTGCCTTGCGGCCGGCCTGGCCGCTGCCCTCGTCCTGCCCGGGCTCGCACCGGCCCAGGGCGGTCCGCCGCCCTTCGACCACGACCTGGCGGCCGCCGTTTCCAGCGACGGCCTGCGCTTCGAGTACCTGGGCCCCTTCGTCGAGAACGCCGGCGTGCCCTGCGTCGTCCAGGGACACGGCCTGCACGTGGCCATCTTCCAGTGGTTCCCCGAGAACGACCCGGCAGCCTTCAACCGCATCGCCCGGCGGATCAGCGGCGACGGCGGGGTGAGCTGGGGGCCCATCCTGCCGGTCGAGATCCTGGGCGCGCCCGAGCCCCACGCGCCGCCCGTGGACCCGGCCCTGGTGCCCATGGCGAACGGGGAATGGCGCCTCTACTTCACGACCCAGCTCCAGAGCCGGCCCTTCCCCGAGACCTTCTCGGCCATCTCCCGGGACCTGCTGCACTTCCAGTGGGAGCCCGGCACCCGCTTCGGCCTCCCCGGGGCGCCCCTCCTGGACCCGGCGGTGGTCTTCTTCCAGGGGACCTGGCACTACTACGCCCCGAAGCCCGGCCAGCCCGGCGTGGCCATCCACGCCACCTCCCGGGACGGCCTCAACTTCCGGCCCGAGCCGGACATCTTCCTGCCCGGCATGGACTTCCTGGGCAACGCCATGGTCTTCCACCGGCCGGCCGGCGTGGAGCTGCGCTTCTACGGCACCGAGGCGGGTCGCCCCGGCTGCGTGGCCGCGGCCAGCCCCGACGGCTTCCAGTGGCACATCATCGGCCACAGCCCCCCCGGGCCCCTGGCCGATCCCGCGGTGTCGCCAGTCGCGAACGGCAAGTTCCTGGCCCTGGTGACGCACCTGCGCTAGATCGCTTCTCCTGTTCCCGAGTCGCTGTGGCCGGATGGGATCGCCCCGTCCGGCCACCCTTGTCTCGAGGCGGCGCGCCACTCCCAGAACACCTGGCGCAGGGCCTCGGGAAGGCCCAGGAAGAGGAGGGCGTTCTGGAAGGCGCGGGCG
Organism: uncultured Planctomycetales bacterium; assembly: GCA_964389745.1. Classification (GTDB taxonomy): domain Bacteria; phylum Planctomycetota; class UBA1135; order UBA1135; family UBA1135; genus CAYMFV01. The sequence goes on from CAYMFV010000443.1 coordinate 2,229, forward strand.
TCGAGGAGGCGGAACAGGCCCGCGGCCAGCCAGCAGCCGAGGACGAAGAGGACGGCCATCCCCCGGGCGAGGAGGGCGTGGGGGCCGGGGGTCTCGAGGCCCGGGAACCACAGGTCGTTGTCGATCGAGGCCACCCGGGCGAAGGCGCCGCCTTCGAAGGCGTACTGGGCGAGGAGAATGACCAGGCCGAGGACGAGGAAGTCGCCGTAGCCCAGGAGGCCCGCGGCGACGCCCCGGGGCCAGCGGGGCAGCAGGCGGACTGCCCGGTACAGGAGGCGGGCGATGAGGAGCCAGTAGCCCAGGGCGAAGGGCGCGAGCCCGAGCAGGAGGAGCCGGGCGTCGAGCTGACCGGGCGGGCGCAGGGGCGGGAGCTGCCAGGAGGCGACCAGGACCCCGGCCGTGACCAGGACCGCTGCCAGGAGGAACAAGCGCCGGGCCCCGCGGCTCCGGAAGGCGACGAGAACTCCCGTGTCCGGCGTGGCCCGCTGGACCTGGAGCAGGAAGGGCGCGACGGCCCCGAGGAGCAGGGCGGCCTGGACGGCGGCCAGGAGGAGCTGGAAGCCGTTGCCCGTCCAGCCCGCCGCCGGCGGCACGTGCCAGCGTTGCAGGAGACCCGCAGCCAGGACGGCCAGCGC
>CAYMFV010000444.1:0-2859 GCA_964389745.1 uncultured Planctomycetales bacterium
GGAGGTGGAGCTCCTCTACCCCGGAGAGCGGCACTACACCTGGCGGGCGGCCGCCACCGCCGGCCCGGAGGGGGGGGCGGAGCTGCGGGTGCCATGGGCTACCGACCGCCCGAACGGCGACGGGCAGGTCGTGGCGGCCCGCTGGCGCCTGGGCGAGGGCGGCGGCGAGCTGGTCGTACCCGAGACGGCCGTCCTCTTGGGGGGCGAAGTCGACCTGCCCGGGCTATGATGCCCCGTCATGAAGGCGGCGGAGGACATCGGCGTCGCGGCGGTCCTCGGGGCCGGCACCATGGGCCACGGCATCGCCCAGGTCTGCGCCCAGGCGGGCATGGAGGTCCGCCTCTACGACATCTCGGAGGAGGCCCTGGAACGCGGGCTCGCCGGCATCGCTGCCTCCCTGGAGCGGCTGGTACGGAAGGGGCGCCTGGAGGCGGAACGGGCCCAGGAGATCCGGGCGGCGGTGCGGCCCGAGGTCGAGCTCCGGGAGGCCTGCCGGGACGCCGCGCTGGTGGTCGAGGCGGTGCCCGAGAGCCTGGAGCTGAAGCAGAGGGTCTTCCGCCAGGTCGAGGCCGTGGCGCCGGCCGACGCCCTCCTGGCGAGCAACACCTCCTCCCTGTCGGTGGCGGCCATCGGCAGCGCCCTCGCCCACCCGGAACGCTTCCTGGGCCTGCACTTCTTCAACCCGGTGCCGGTGATGCCCCTCCTCGAGATCGTCCGGGGGGGGGAGACCGCGGACGAGACGGTGGCCGTCGCCCGGGACCTCGCCCGGCGCCTCGGCAAGGAGCCGATCGTGGTCCGGGACGCCCCCGGCTTCGCCTCCTCGCGGCTGGGCATCGCCCTGGCCATGGAGGCCATCCGCATGGTCGAGGAGGGCGTGGCTAGCCCCGAGGCCATCGACCGGGCCATGGAGCTGGGCTACCGGCACCCCATGGGGCCGCTGCGTCTCACCGACCTGGTCGGCCTGGACGTGCGCCTGGGCATCGCCGAGTACCTCTGCCGGGCCCTGGGCGAGCGCTTCCGGCCGCCGGAGCTGCTGCAGCGCATGGTGGCCGAAGGTCGGCTCGGGAAGAAGAGCGGGCGGGGCTTCTACGAGTGGCCTGACGCCACCTGACGGCGCCGCCCCCGACCCGGAACCGAGGTTCCCTGTCGGGTTACCATGGCGCCATGGTGGCCCGCGGCCAGGAGGAGCGACCGCTCACGCCCCGGGAGAGGGCGGTGCACCTCCTCTCCCGCCTGAGCTTCGGTCCGACCGCGGCGGAGGTGGAGCGGGTGCTGGAGATGGGGGAAGAGGCGTGGCTCGAGGAGCAGCTCGCCCCGGGGCCGGACCCGGAGCTGGAACGGCGCCTGGTTGCCTTCCCCACCCTGGAGCTCTCCGCCGGGGAGCTCGTGGCCCGCTACCGTGCGCCCCGGGACTCCGAACTCTCCGCCGAGGAGCGCCGGGAGGCGAACCGCCTGCGGCACATGCCCCGCCAGGAGCTGGTCGCCGCCCTCCTCCTCCGGGCGATCCACGGTCGCTGGCAGCTCCAGGAGGTCCTGGCCGACTTCTGGCGCAACCACTTCAACGTCTCCTTCACCAAGGGCGGGGCCATCGAGATGCTCGTCACCGGCTGGGACCGGGACGTCATCCGGGCCCACGCCCTGGGCCGCTTCGGCGAGCTCCTCGACGCCACGGCCCACCACCCGGCGATGCTCGTCTACCTGGACAACTGGCTGTCCCGGCGGCCGGCCACGCGCCGGGAGCTGGAGCGGCTGCGCCGGCGCACCCGCCAGCGCACCGGCTCCGAGGCCGAAGCGGCGGCGGCGGTGGCCCTGGCCGAGCAGCGGGGGCTGAACGAGAACTACGCCCGGGAGCTCCTGGAGCTGCACACCCTGGGGGTGGACAACGGCTACAGCCAGCAGGACGTGGTCGCCCTGGCCCGGATCCTGACCGGCTGGACCGTGCGCCGGGGGCGGGACGAGGAGCCGGAGTTCCTCTTCGCCGCTTCCCTGCACGATGCCGGCGACAAGCGCTTCCTCGGTCGCATCCTGCGCACCGACCCCGAGGACGGGGAGGCCGAGGGGCGCCGGGCCCTGGAGCTCCTGGCCGGGCACCGGAACACCTCGGAGTTCGTAGCCGGCAAGCTGGTCCGCCACCTGGTGGCCGACGCGCCGCCGCCCCGGCTGGTGGCGGCGGTGGCCCGGACCTTCCGCAAGAGCAGGGGCGACGTCCGGGCCATGCTCCGGACCATCGTCGCCAGCGAGGAGTTCTGGAGCCGGGCGGCATTCCGGGCCAAGTTCCGCACGCCCCTGCAGCTCGTGGTCGCGACCCTGCGGGTGACGGGTGCCGAGGTGGAGCGGCCGGAGGTCCTCCTTCAGATCCTCGAGCGGATGGCCCAGCCGCCCTACCACTGCGACCCGCCCACGGGCTGGCCCGACACTGCCGAGGCCTGGCTGGACCCCGGCGTCCTGGCCCTGCGCTGGCAGCTCGCCGCCGAGCTGGTGGCCGGTGGCATCCCGGGGGTGCGGATTCCCGATTCCCTCTACGCCGGCATCCCGGAGGACCAGCCGCCCCGGCTGTGGCAGCACCACCTGACGGCGCGCATCCTCCCCGGCGGCGCCGCCGAGGCCACCCGGGACGCCCTGGCGGCGGCCGTCGGCGCCTTCCTGGCCGCCAGCCGCCGGCCCCGGCTCCGGGAGCTCGGGCCGCAGCTCGTGGCCCTCCTCCTCGGCAGCCCGGAGTTCCAGCAACGATGAACCGCGCCCCCGTGCCCAGCCGTCGCGACCTCCTCCGGGCCGGGGGGGGGCTGGCCGCGCTCTCCCTGACCCCGGGCGCACCCGGCCGCGGCGTCGCGGTGCCGCCGGCCCTGGCCTGCATCTTCC
>CAYMFV010000445.1:0-2850 GCA_964389745.1 uncultured Planctomycetales bacterium
CGACCCCGCGAGGAGGCGGCGCGGGGCCAGGGCCGGGCGCGCACCGGAGCCGAGGCACGTCGAGGGGAGCGCGTGAGGGGCGTAGGCTGGGGGGAGGGCGTCGGCGGGCGCCGGGAACGAGTCCAGGGCGTGGTCCGGAACCGGGCGGCGGAGAGCCACGAGCGGAGCCGGCACGCCCTGGTCGGGGCCCTCGACGAGTGGTTCCGCAACGACGCCAGCCTGAGGACCCTCCTCGAGGACGAGGTGGCGCCCCTGCTGGTGAGCAGCCAGAACGAGGTCGCGGCCCTGGCCCTGGGAGCCCTCAAGGAGGCCGCCAGTGCCGACACCGCCGGCGCCAACCTGCCGGTGGAGGTCCGGGCGGCCCTGGGCAGCACCCGGGTGCGCCTCGAGGCCGTCGGCCGGGAGGCCTTGGAGAGCCTGGATCCCACGGCGGGCGTGGTCGGCGAGGCCCCGGCCCTGGCAATCGAGGACATCCCGGTGCGCAAGTCCTTCTGGGACTGGCTGTTCTTCCGCAGCCGGACCAAGGTCCGTCGCCGCCTCTTCGGCGCCGGCGAGCGGCCCGCCAACCGCATCCTCCGGGCGGTGAAGCAGAAGCGCCTGGGCCAGCCAGCCCGGGAGGCCATGCGCCGGGCCCTGGAGGCCCAACTCGACGGTTTCCTCCCCGCCGCCCTGCGCCGGCTGGTGGAGCGCATCCACACCGACTTCACCACGGCCACCGTGGCCGGGGTCCGGGCCGAGATCCAGGCCCGGAGCACAGAGACCGCTGGCCACCTGGCCGAGGTCCGGCGCAGCCTCGCCGAGCTGACCCGGGTCCGGGAGCACCTGGCCGCCCTGGCCGAGGCCGCCGGCGCCACCCGGAACGCGGTCGAGGAGCTGACCCACCGCTACGGCAGCACCGAGCCCGAGCGGCTCCGGGAGCCGGTGGCGGCGCCGGACGACGACGAGGTGGTGGTCAGGAAGGCCTGAGGTCGCGGCCGGGTCGCCGGGCTAGTCTCCCGGGACCATGGCCGCCTCGCCCGCATCCCCTACCGGCCAGCAGGCCTCCATCCGGGAGCAGCTCCGGGACTTCCCGGGGGTGTTCTGGATCGCCAACTGGATGGAGGTCGTCGAGCGCTTTTCCTACTACGGCCTGCGCACGGTGGTCCCGGTGTACATGGTCCTCGCCTGGGAGGAGGGGGGACCCCAGTTCTCCCACACCCAGAAAGGCACCATCTTCGCGGTCTGGGCCATGGTCCAGTCCTTCCTGCCCATCTTCACGGGGGGCTTCGCCGACCGCTACGGCTACAAGCTCATGATCGCCATCTCCACGGTCATGAAGATCGCCGGCTACCTGGTGATGGGCTACGCCATCGAGGCGGCCAGCCTTCTCACCGGCCAGTCGGTGGCGGAGGTGGGCGGCGCCGCCGGTGGCCCGTGGACCTATCCCGTCTTCTTCGCCGGTGCCATGCTCCTGGCCGCTGGCACCGCGGTGTTCAAACCCGGTGTGCAGGGCATCATCGCCACCACCATGCCGAAGCGGAGCGCCTCCTTCGGCTGGGCGGTCTTCTACCAGGCGGTGAACATCGGCGGCTTCCTGGGCCCCTTCCTGGCCGGCTACCTGCGCATCCTGGAGTGGCGCTATGTCTTCCTGCTCTGTGCCGGCGCCATCGCCCTCAACTTCCTGGCCCTCCTCACCTTCCGGGAACCGGCCCGGACGGGCGAGGGCTTCGGCAAGGCTGGCCCCTTGCAGGTCCTCCGGGACAGTTTCCTCGGCCTCCTCCGGCCCCGGGTGCTCTTCTTCACCCTGTTCTTCGCCGGCTTCTGGCTGATGTTCTACCAGCTCTTCGACATCCTCCCGAACTTCATCGATGACTGGGTGGACTCCCGGCACCTGGTCGCCGCCCTGGAGAGCAGCGTCGGTCGCCTCGGTCTGCACGTGCCCGCCACCCAGGACGGCGACCTGGTCCAGGAGTGGATGATCAACCTGAATGCCCTGCTGATCAGCCTCTTTGCCTTCCTGGTCGGCTACCTGACCGGCAAGATCCGCTCCCTGCCGGCGATGATGCTCGGCATCCTCGTCTCGGTGCTGGCCATCTGGATGCTCGGCATGAGCATGGACGGCTGGTGGACACTGCTGGCCATCGGCGTCTTCTCCGTGGGCGAGATGACCGCCAGCCCCACCAAGCTGCGCTACCTCGCCTCCATCGCCCCGCCCGGCAAGGAGGGCCTGTACATGGGCTATGTCAACGCCACCGTCGGCATCGGCTGGTCCATCGGCAGCCTGGTGGCGGGCAGCATCTACGACCAGAGCGGCGACAAGGTGAACCTGGCCCTGCAGGAGCTGGCCGCCGAGCGGGACGCCCCCGCCCTGGTCCAGATGCTGGACGAGCAGGAGCTCCTGGAGGGCTATGCCGCCCTGGAGGGGCTGGACCTCCTCGCCGCCATGGAGCGGGTCTTCCACGGCGGGCTGGAGGGCCCCGGCGACGTGCCCGGCACCCTGGCGCGCATCCGCCGGGCCCTGGAGCAGCACCCCCCCACCGCCGCGGCGGTGAGTCGGATCCGGGACGAGGGCCTGGCCCGGCGTCTGGGCAAGGAGCTGGGCGTGCCCACCTGGGAGGCCCTCCGCCTCCTGTACCGGGAGGAGTTCGACGGCCGGGACTTCACCCTGGCGGCGCTCCGAGATGCCCTGGGGCAGCCGGCGCCGCCGGCGCCGGCGGTGGAGGCCCTGCGCCCGGTCCTCCTGGCGGCCGCCCGGCAGCAGGGGGGGGAGGAGGAGGCCAAGCGCTGGCTCCTCGCCCGCTTCCGCCGGACCCGGATGCTGCCCCTCCTGGCGGAGCTCCGAGGGATGGAGATCCGGGAGCTGGAGCGCTG
>CAYMFV010000446.1:0-2849 GCA_964389745.1 uncultured Planctomycetales bacterium
CTCCATTGCATCCAGGCGTTCACGGGCTCGCTGCACGAGTAGTGGCGCGAAGCGGCCTCGGGATGCCTGTCCCGACCACGGCCAGCCTTGTTGACTGCATCGCCTGGAAGCCTCGCGATGCGGGAACTGTCCAAACGGGCGAGATGCCATCACTGCCACTGATGGCTGTCCCTCCACCAGCACGGCTGACGATGGCCCGCTCGAACCGCACCCTGGGAATCCGCCACGGTGGAGCCACGGCCAGGACACCCGTGGTCAGGTCGCGAAGGTCCTCGACCATGTCCTCGAGGATGGCTGGGCCAATGCACGGGCCCTCCACTCAAGCCTGAGAGCTTGTGCCAAGGCCTCTGGATCCACGCCTGCGCACGGGTCCAAAGCCGATCTTTCTTCCTGGTAACCATCCTGGCGAGTGTTTAATGAGCAGGAGACCCCACGCAGCCGGCGGTCTCCTCATACCCTGAATCCCGGCCTTTCCCTGATCGAGACATGCCCCAGATACAAGCCACGGTCCATAGTTTCACTGAGCTCTTCGCCAGCCACAAGCTCCTCCGGGTCCCGCTCTACCAGCGCCCCTACAGCTGGGACAAGGATCAGTGGGATCAGTTGTGGCGGGACATGACCGAGCTCGATGGCGACGAGCCCCACTTCCTCGGCAATGTCGTCCTCGCGCCGGAACCCGAGGAAGGAAACCCGAGGAGGGAAGACGTCGTGGACGGCCAGCAGCGCCTGGCCACCCTGTCCATCCTCGCGGTGGTGCTCCGCAACTGCTTTGTCATGACCGGTGAGACCGAGCTCGCCGATCGGCTCCACTTCGACTGCCTGGTGCGAGCTTCCTTCGACAGCAGTCGACTGCCACGCCTGCTGCTCGGTGAGAAGGAGAGAAAGTGGTTTGCCGACCTCGTCCAGGCCTACAAGGCTGGCCAGGAGGACATGCCCGAACCGGCAGCACCGAAGAGAACCGATCCACGGAGCCTCAAGCTCCTTGTAAAGTGCTACCGTTTCTTCAAGAAGGCCGTGGCCAACGCCGACCCGAAGCAACTGGCGGGCATCCTCTCCGAGCGCCTGCTCTTCGTGGTCACCACGACCCAGGCAGAGGAGGACGCCTACACCCTCTTCGAGTGCCTGAACGACCGCGGGCTGTCCCTTTCCGTCGCCGACCTGTTCAAGAACCACCTCCTCTCGAGGCTCAAGGGCCGTGACAAGGAGGAGTTCGAGGATTCCCTCGAGGAGTGGACGATGATGGAGCGAATCCTTGACCGGGATCTAGGCAATTACCTCCGCCACTACTGGCTGTCCACCCGGGAGAAGGTGACCCGCAGACAGCTCTACCGCGCCATGAAGCGCGAGTCTATCTCTGGAAAGCTGGATCCCCGCCACTTCGTCGCCGGCCTCTACGACCAGATGAAGGACTACCGACACCTCACCGAGCCGCCGCCCGTGTTGGAACAGCAGTCGTCCACGCGACAGCGGGAGATGTGGCTGCTCACGGAGCTGCGGACCTTGCAGTTCCGGGTCATCTACTCCCTGCTCCTGGCAGCCTGGAAGCGCTTCCGGGAGCAGCCGGGGGCGCGCCTGGAAGTCCTGGAAGCCGTCGATTCCTACCTCGTGCGCTACGCGTCCTTTGCCGGCCTGGTCACCAACCGCCTTGAGGGGTTCTTCTCCGGGCTTGCCCGGGAGCTCCGGGAGGAGACGGGCGGAGTGGATCCCTCGAAGTCCGCGGGGGAAGCCCTGGGAAGGCTCCGGCAGGAGCTCGAGAAGGACACGCCCTCCCCGGAGCTGGTCCGCGCCGGGTTCCTGGATCTCGAGCCGAGCAACAAGATCGCAGCGGCCCTCCTGGTACGCATCGCCTACGAGGTTCACAGAGAAGTGCGCGAGCCGACCGAGGTCGTGGCGCTTCCCCTCGTGGATGTCGCCGAGCTGCGCAACGGCAGCCGAATCACTGGCGTCGAGGACCCTGATGGCTTCCGCGAGGTGGCGGAGCGGCTGGGCAACTTCGTCCTGCTGCCCAAGGGAGAGGAAAAGGCCTTCAAAGACTGCAGGAGCATCGCCGACCGTCTGCGCTTCCTGGCGGACTCGAGCATGGCATCCAAGGTGAACCCACCCGCCGACGGAACCCGCACCTGGGGTGCAGAGCAGGTCCATCGACGCCAGGAAGCCCTCTGGGAGCACGCCCGGGGCATCTGGTGTCCGGCGGCCGACCAGCAGGCCAGGCTGTCGGAGGCGGCGGAGGGCAGGAGGCTACTGGACGCCTAACCAGGAGACCAGGGATGCCGACACCGCGGGTGGCGGAGGGCGGCGAGCAAGGCCCGTCCTCCGCCGCTGCCCTCCCCTGCTCCGTGCTGCCGAGGAGGATCAGGCCCGACGCTGTCCGGTCCCGTGCTCCACAGGGTGACCCCGTGGCATGTGCGGGACGAGGACCAGGAGCACCCCGACAACCACCATCCCCACCGCCAGGACCTGGGCCTGGGTCAGGCCGAGGAGGCCCTGGGGGTTGCGGCGCAGGACCTCGACGGCCAGGCGTTCCAGGCCGAGCATCCAGAGGAGGAGGCCGGCGACCTGGCCTTCCCGGGCCTGGTGCCGGTGCTTCCAGAGGAGGAGGAAGGTGAGGAGGGCCGCGGCGGCCTCGTAGGCCGGGGTCGGGTGGACCCGGTTGTGGGGGAAGTGGCCCAGGGGATCCCGGACGCCCCAGGGAAGGTCCGTGGGCAGGCCGTAGCAGTGGCCGGCCAGGAGGCAGCCGAGGCGGCCCGCGACCTGGGCCAGGGCCAGGCCCGGCGCCGCGGCGTCCAGGCAGCGCCGGGGCCGGTAGCCCAGGCTCCGGCCCAGGAGGCCGAGGGCGAGGAGGGCCGCGA
>CAYMFV010000447.1:0-2845 GCA_964389745.1 uncultured Planctomycetales bacterium
TTTCAAGCAGAAGACGGCATACTAGATTTCTGCCTGTCTCGTGGGCTCGGAGATGGGTATAAGAGGCAGACCGGGATCCTGGTGGCGGAGGAGCGTGTCCGGGGCCTTCGCCTGGAGGGAGGCGAGGAGCTCGCCGCCGGGGCGGTGGTGGCCACCTGCGACCCCCGGCGCACCTTCCTGGAGATGCTCCCGGCCCGGGAGGCGCCCCAGGAGCTGCTCCACGCCGCCGCCCGCTGGCGGGGCCGGGGCACGGTGGCGGCCCTGGCCCTGGGTCTGGCGGAGTCGCCGGCCTGGCGGGGGGGGGGCGGCCCTGGAACCGAGGTCCTGGTGGCCGACGACCTCGAGGACCTGCAGCGGGCCTTCGAGCCGGCGAAGTACGGCCGCCTGCCGGAGCGGCCCTTCCTCCTGGTCCGCCAGGCCGGGGCGCCAGGGGGGGGGGCGACGGCCACCGTCCTGGCCGCCCACGTGCCCCCCGAACCGGCCGGAGGCTGGACCCCGGAGCTCCGGGAGGCCCTGGAGGCGAGCATCCTGGCCCGGCTGGAGGAGGCGGCCCCGGGAATCGGCGGCCGGATCCGGGCCCGGCGCCTCCTCGTGCCCCCGGACCTGGACGCCGACTACGGTCTCGTCCAGGGCCACCTCCTCCACGGCGAGGAGGCCCCGGACCAGCTCCTGGCCTTCCGGCCGTCCCTGGCCTGCAGCCGCCACGCCACGCCGGTGCCCGGCCTATTCCTGGGTGGCGCCGGCAGCCACCCCGGGGTCCCCGGGAGCGGGACCTCCGGCCGCCTGGCGGCCCGGGCGGTGCTGGCGGCCGGCGCCTGAGCGCCAGGGCTTGCCCGGCGGCGGCTCCCAGGGGATGATGGAGAGCAGGAGGAGCGACCTGTGATCCCGGCCTCCGAGCTGCACACGGGCATGGCCCTGCGCCTGGACGGCGCCCCCTGGAAGGTGGTGGCGGTGGAGCACCAGAAGGGCACTGGCCAGCTCAAGGGCGCCGTCCACGCCCGGCTCCGGAACCTGGACACCGGCAACGAGACCGAGCGCCGCTTCCGGCCCGAGGAGAAGCTGGAGGCCCTGGAGCTGACCCTGAGGACCCTGGGCTTCCTCTACCGGAGCGGGGAGCGCTGGGTATGCATGGACCGGGAGAGCTTCGAGCAGTACGAGCTCCCCGCCGAGGTCCTGGGGCCGTTCCGGGACTTCCTGGTGGAGGACATGGACGTCCTGGTCGAGTTCCTGGAGGAGCGGCCCGTGGGCTGCCGGCACCCGGACCATGTGGAGGCGACGGTGGCGAGCACGGCGCCGCCGGTCCACGCCCACGAGTCCAACGTCTGGAAGGAGGCGGAGTTGGACAACGGCCTCACCATCCAGGTGCCCCTGTTCATCGCCCCCGGGGAGCGGATCAAGGTGGACGTCCGGGAGCGCCGCTACGTGGCCCGGGCCCACTGACCCGAGGCCGCAGCGGTCACCAGCTCCCGGAAGCGCCGGAAGAGGTGGCGGGCGTCGTGGGGGCCGGGGGCGGCCTCCGGGTGGTACTGGACCGAGAACACCGGCGCCTCCCGGTGGCGCATGCCCTCGACGCTGCCGTCGTTGCCGTTGCGGTGGGTGAGCTCGAGCCCGGCGGGAGCCAGGGAGGCCTCCTCCACGGCGAAGGAGTGGTTCTGGCTGGTGATGTCCACCCGGCCGCAGGCCAGCTCGATCACCGGGTGGTTGGCCCCGTGGTGCCCGAACTTCATCTTGTCGGTGCGGGCGCCGAAGACGTGGGCCAGGACCTGGTGGCCGAGGCAGATGCCCAGGACCGGCAGGCCGGCAGCCACCAGCTCCCGGGTCGTGGCGTGGACGCCGGTGGGGGCAGCGGGGTCGCCGGGGCCGTTGGACAGGAAGACCGCGGCCGGCCGTTCGGCGAGGACCGCGGCCGCCGTGGTCGCGGCGGGCACCACCCGGGGGGCGAAGCCCGCGCTCACCAGGCAGCGGAGGATGTTCCGCTTCACCCCCAGGTCGAAGACCACCAGGGGCAGGGGCTCCCCCTCCGGGGGGGGGGAGGCAGGGAGCGGATCCTGCCAGATGTAGGGCTCCTGGCAGCTCACCACCGAGGCCAGGTCCCGGCCGTCCAGGGGGGGATGGCTCCGGGCCTTGTCCACCAGCTCGTCCCCGTCCAGGCAGGTGGTGCTGAACACCGCCCGCAGCGCCCCCTGCTCGCGCAGGCGCAGGGTCAGCTCCCGGGTGTCCAGGCCGTCGGCGGCCAGGACGCCCCGGGCCTGGAGCCAGGTGTCCAGGGCCTCCTCGGCCCGCCAGGAGGAGGGCCGGGGAGAGATCTGGCGCATGAGGAAGACCTCGGGCCAGCAGCGGGCGCTCTCGTCGTCGGCCGGGTTGACCCCGTAGTTGCCGATCTGGGGGGCGGTCATGACCACCCCCTGGCCGCAGTAGGAGGGATCGGTGAGGATCTCCTGGTAGCCGGTCATCCCGGTGTGGAAGACCAGCTCGCAGGCCCGCTCCCCCGGCGCCCCCACCGAGCGGCAGGGCCAGAGGGAGCCGTCCTCCAGGGCGAGCAGGGCGGGGGGGCGGGAGGGCATCCGCGGCCATTATGGCCGCCTGCCGGCCTCGGCCCCCTGCATCCGCTGGCGCACCTCCCACCAGCGCAGCCAGTCGCCGGGGCGGGTACCCGGGTCGGCGCCGGTGAGGCGGCGCAGGGCGCCGTCCACGGCTCGCCAGGTCTGGATGGAGAGGACCCGGACCTCGAGGCTGACGCCCTCCTGGACCACCGACACCACCGGGTCGGCGATGGCCGCCGCCTGGGCGATCTCCACGTCGAAGTCGGTCACCAGGGAGATCTGGTGGAGGACCGAGACGGTGG
>CAYMFV010000448.1:0-2838 GCA_964389745.1 uncultured Planctomycetales bacterium
GCTGGAGGCCGAGAAGCTGCAGCGCGCCGGGCTCACCCTGGACCTGACCCTGGTGCGCCCCCGGGCGGAGGAGCTCCAGTCCGCGGTCGAGGGAGCGAACATGGCCGCCTACGACCCGGCGGTCCTCAAGAAGGAGCGCAAGAAGCCGGTGGTGCGTCGCATCTCACTGGCCGGCCTGCCCGAGGAGGCGAGCATGCGTACCGCCGTCCGCCTGGGCCGCATCGCCGGCGAAGCCAACCTCTTCACCCGGGACTTGCAGAACCTGCCGGCCAACCTGCTGACGCCGGCGGAGTTCGCCAGCCGGGCCCGCAAGGTCTGTGCCGGCAGCGCCCGCCTGCGCTGCAAGGTCCTCCGGCCCCGGCAGATGGAGGAGCTGGGCATGGGCGCCCTCCTGGGCGTGGCCCGTGGCTCCAGCAACGAGCCGCGCCTGGTGCACATGGTCCATCGTCCCACCGGCCGCAGTCGGGGCCGGGTGGCGGTGGTCGGCAAGGGGCTGTGCTTCGACAGTGGCGGCATCAGCCTGAAGCCCAGCGCCAAGATGGACGAGATGAAGTTCGACATGTCCGGGGCGGCGGCGGTCCTGGGCCTCTTCCACGCCCTGGCGGCCGGAGCCCCCTGCCCCTGGGAGGTGCACGGCATCCTGGCCTGCGTCGAGAACATGCCCGGCGGCCGGGCCCAGCGCCCCGGCGACATCGTCCGGGCCATGAACGGCACCACCATCGAGGTCCTGAACACCGACGCCGAGGGCCGCCTGGTCCTGGCCGACGCCCTCTGCTACGCCGATCGCAAGGTGCAGCCGGAGTGGATCCTGGACCTGGCCACCCTCACCGGCGCGGCCATCGTCGCCCTGGGGCACAACGCCACGGCCATCCTCGGCAACGATGACGGCCTCCTGGAGCAGGTCCGGAAGGCCGGCGAGCAGGCCGACGAGCGTTGCTGGCCCCTGCCCCTCTGGGAGGTCCACAAGGAACTCATCCGGGGCAGCTACGCCGACCTCAAGAACATCTACAGCCCGGGCGAGGGGGCGGGCACGATCGCCGGGGCCGCCTTCCTGTCCCACTTCGTGGGCGATCGGCCCTGGGTGCACCTGGACATCGCCGCCACCGCCTGGGAGGGCCCGGCCCGGCCCTACTTCACCCGGGGTGGCCGGGGCGTGGGCGTGCGCCTGCTCCTGCAGCATCTGCAGTAGGCTGTCCGCGTACTGCCACCCCGATGGCCTGGTTCCTCCCCCTCCTCCTCACCCTCCTGCCCCAGGCCGAGGCCCAGGCTCCGGCCGGGGACCGTGCCGCCGGCTGGCTCGCCGGGGTCCGGGCCGAGCTGCAGGAGCTCTACCAGGATCTCCACGCCCATCCGGAGCTCGCCTTCCACGAGGAACGGACCGCCTCCCGGATGGCCCGGATCCTGGAGGAGGCCGGCTTCGCGGTCACCACGGGCGTCGGCGGCCACGGCGTCGTCGGCGTGCTGCGCAACGGCGAGGGGTCGGTGGTGCTGGTGCGCACCGACATGGACGCCCTGCCCATCGTCGAACGCACCGGGCTGCCCTTCGCCAGCACGGTGCGGACCACGGCCGAGTCGGGGGAGGTGGGGGTCATGCACGCCTGCGGCCACGACCTGCACATGACGGTCTGGGCCGGCACCGCCCGCTTCCTCGCCGGCCACCGGGAGCTCTGGCAGGGCACCCTGCTCTTCGTCGCCCAGCCGGCGGAGGAGCGGGGCGCTGGCGCCCGGGCCATGCTCGAGGACGGCCTCTACGAGCGCTTCGCCCGGCCCGACTGGTGCCTGGCCCTGCACGTGGATCCCTACCGTCCGGCGGGGGTGGTCTCCTACAGCAAGGGTCCGGCCTTCGCCAACGTCGACTCGGTGGACATCCTGGTCCGGGGCAAGGGCGGCCACGGTTCGGCGCCCCACACCACCCGGGACCCGGTGGTCCTGGCGGCCCGCATCGTCCTCGGCCTGCAGACCCTGGTGAGCCGGGAGCTGGATCCCCAGGAGCCGGGGGTGGTCACGGTGGGCTCGATCCACGGCGGCACCCGGCACAACATCATTCCCGACGAGGTCCGCCTCCAGCTCACCGTCCGCTCCTACACGGAGGCCGCCCGGCGCCTGCTCCTGGACGGCATCCGGCGCACCGCCCGCTACGAGGCCCTGGCGGCCGGGATGACCGAGGAACAGCTTCCGGAGGTCGTGGTCCGGGAGGACGAGCACACGCCGGCAGCCTTCAACGATCCGGTGCTGGTGGAGCGGGTCAACGCCGCCATGGTCCGGATCCTGGGGGCGGAGCGGGTCCAGGAGCGGCCGCCGGTGATGGGCGGCGAGGACTTCGGTCGCTACGCCCCGGCCGCCGGCTGTCCCGGCTACATGTTCTGGTTGGGGACGGCGGACCCCGAGGCCTGGCAGGCCGCCCGGGGCCGGGAGCAGGAGCTCCTCCCAGGGCTGCACACCGCCACCTACGCGCCCCGGGCGGACCTGGCGACGACCACCGGTGTCCGGGCCATGGCCGGCGCGGTCCTGGAGCTTCTCGGGCGCCGCTGAGGGCTGCCCCGGGGGGGGGATCAGTCCCGGCGCTCGGCCAGGGGGACCCAGCTTCTGGCACCGGGGCCGACGTAGAGCTGGCGGGGCCGGGCGATGCGCTGCTCCGGGTCGGCGAACATCTCGTTCCAGTGGGCCAGCCAGCCGGCCATGCGGCCGAGGGCGAAGAACACCGGGAACATCTCCGGCTCGAAGCCCAGGGCGTCGTAGACCAGGCCCGAGAAGAAGTCCACGTTCGGGTAGAGGCGCCGGTCGACGAAGTAGGGGTCGGCCAGGGCCTGGCGTTCCAGCTCCCGGGCCACCTCCAGG
>CAYMFV010000449.1:0-2825 GCA_964389745.1 uncultured Planctomycetales bacterium
GGGGGGGGGGCCCCGTGGCGGCGCCCGGGGGTCAGCCGGAGCAGGTCCGCCGCCGTGCCGGCGCCACCGCCGGGCCCTGCCAGGAGCCCCGGGCGGCCCTCCGCCGCCGCCCCGCCGCCCTCCTGGGCCCGGGACCCCACCTGATGTCCGTCGGCCGCCTGGTCAGGAACAAGGGCCACGACCTGGTCCTCCAGGCCGTGGCCCGGCTGCGACCCCGGTGGCCCGGACTGCGCCTGTGGATCGCCGGCGAGGGGCCGGAGCGGGCCGCCCTGGAGGCCCAGGCCGCCGAGCTGGGCCTGGGCGGAGCTGTGCAGCTCCTCGGCGCCCGGGAGGACGTCCCGGATCTCCTGGCCCTGGCCGACCTCTACCTGTCGGGCAGCCGCTGGGAGGGGCTGGGCCTGGCCGCCGCCGAGGCCCAGGCGGCGGGCCTGCCGGTGGTCGCCTTCGCCGTGGGCGGACTCCGGGACGTCGTCGCCCACGAGCGCAGCGGCCTGCTGGTTCCCGACGGGGACGAGGCGGCCCTGGCCGCGGCCGCCGGGGAGCTGCTGGCCGACCCGGCTCGCCGCCGGGCCATGGCTGCGGCCGGCCGGGAGCAGGCTCGTCCCTTCCTGGTCCAGGAGGTCCTGGCCGCCACCTGCCGGGTCTACTCCGGGCTTCTCGGCGGGGGGGGGGAGAGCCCGAGGATCCGGAGCAGGGCCCGGAGGTCGGCCGGACCGGGCACGTAGAGACGGTGCAGGGGCACGCCGGTGAGACGCCGGTAGACCAGCCCCAGGATCAGCCCGTGGAGGGAGTAGGCCACCAGGGAGGCGAGGGCGGCACCGACGATGCCCAGACGCGGGATCCACCACAGGTTCAGGAGCAGGTTCAGGGCCAGGGAGGCGGTGGCGCTCCACGAACCCCAGCCCGGGCGGCCCCGGCCGATGAGATCGGTGTTCACGAGGTTGCCCACGTTGCCGAGGACCAGGCCCGGCAGGAAGAGGATGAAGGGCAGGGCCGCCCCGGCGAAGGCCTGGCCGTAGACCAGGGGAACCAGGGGGAAGGCCAGGGAGGCGGCGACGGCCGCCACCGGCAGGTTGAGCAGGACGTAGCAGCGGGTCAGCAGCGGCGTGCGCTGCCGGGCCTCCTCCGGCGAGGAGCGCAGGGCCCGGGGCGTGAAGGCCCGCTCGGCGGCGTTCCCCAGGAGCTGGTAGAAGAGGGCCAGGCTGGTCGCCACCGCGTAGACGCCGGTCGCCTCCAGACCCCGGAAGTGCTGGACCAGGAACAGGTCCGAGCGGAAGAGGAGGAAGACCGCGATGGTGCCGGGCATGAGCCGGGCACCGAAGCCCACGGCAGCCCGGAGGAGACGGAGATCCGGAGGCCAGGGCCGGGGCACCCGGCGCAGGAGGGTGGCCAGCCCGGCCAGGTCCCCGACGGCGAAGGAGGCGAGCCAGAGGGCGAGGACGCCGGCGACGCTGGCCGAGCCGCGCAGGAAGAGGAGGCCCACCCCGACGGCCAGGACCGCCACCTGGAGGAGCTTGACCGCCTGGGCCGCAAGCACCGCGTGCAGACCCACCAGGAGGTTCCCCAGGTAGCGGTCCAGGAACAGCAGCGGCATGGCCGCGGCGGCCAGGAGCAGGCCGTCGGCCGCCTCCCTGTGGCCCACGAAGTCCTGCAGCCACGGGCGTGCCCCCAGGAGCAACAGGCTCGTAAGACCGCCCAGGAACAGCCCGGCCAGGAGCAGGTTGGCGACCGCCCGGCGAGCGCTGCCGATCTCCTGCACGGCCTGGCGTGCCACCGCCGTGCCGAGTCCCAGGTTGGTCAGGATCAGGAAGCTGTTGGGAATCAGGACCAGGACCGCATAGGCTCCCCGACCCTCGGCCAGCAGCGCCCGGGAAAGAAGGACGCCGGCCAGGAACTGGAGGGCGGCGGCCAGCCCCTGGAGGAGCAGGGTCCCGGCACTGTCCCGGAGGAAGCCCATGGCGAGCGGAGGAGGTCCCGCGGGGAGAGCCGGTGGGCGCCAGTCGGCCGCGCAGCCCCGGGGGCGGGGCTATACTAGCCGCCGTCCCGGTGCAGGCCCGCGTTGCTGCCCGCGGAAGCCCCTCACCGAGCCTGCTTGTGCCCCCCGGGCAGGACGGGGTAACGAGACTGGGCCGAAGTTCCAACCTTGCGTTCCACGCTTCTGATCCTCTTCACGGGGCTGCTCCTCCTTTCCTCCTGCGCCACCTCCCTGGAGCTCGAGGAGGCCTGGGAGGCTCCCGCGCCGCCGCCGCCCCCCGCCCCCTACCACATCCAGGCCGGTGATCGGCTTCTGGTCGAGTACTGCCGGGCCTTTCCGCCCATGGACTCCTACGTCCTCGGGGTCGGCGACGAGCTGCAGATCCAGGTCCACCAGCACGACGAGCTGGCCCTGACCACCTCGGTGGCCCCCGACGGCACCATCGCCTTCCACCGGGTGGGCACGGTGCCGGCCGCCGGACGGACCGTGGACCAGCTCCGGGACGCCCTGGAGGAGGCCCTGGCCGCCTACTTCCCGGCACCGGAGGTCTCGGTCTTCCTGCTGGCGAGCGACGTCCGCACCGAGCGCTTCGTGGAGATGCTCCTGCGCCATCCCAACGGCGCCACCCGGGAGGTCCGGGTCGCCGCCGACGGCCGGGTCTCCCTGCCGGGCGTGGGCCCGGTGGAGGTGGGCGGCGCCTCCCTCCTGGAGGCGGAAGCCCGGATCAACGACGCCCTCCAGGAACGGCTGCCCAGCCTGCAGGTGGTCCTCAACTCCCTGTCCTCGGTGCAGAACATCTACTCCATCATGGGCGAGATCGAGTCCCCCGGTGTCTATCCGATGCCCGGTG
>CAYMFV010000450.1:0-2824 GCA_964389745.1 uncultured Planctomycetales bacterium
GGTGGGGTTGGGGGGGGGGGCGCCCGGGGCGGGCTCCCGGGCCCGGGCCGCGAGGGCCGCGACCCGGGCGGCCGGCAGCTCGCCGAGGGGGTAGAGACCGGACGCCGGGGGGGGGGCGGCGGCCGGGCTCATGCCGTCACCCCCAGGCCGGCCAGGGCCGCGGCCAGCTCCGCGGCCCGCTCCGGGGGCAGCACCAGGGGGGGGGTGAGGCGGAGGACCCGGGGATTCCGGGTGGTGCCCGCGAGGACTCCGGCGGCGAGGAGGGCGTCCCGGACCGCCGGGGCGGCCAGGCCGGGGCGGAGCAGCAGGCCCAGGAGGAGCCCCCGGCCCCGGACCGCGACCACCGGCGAGCCGGGCGTCAGGGCCGCCCGGCGCAAGGCCGTCGAGGCCGCCCGGACCCTCTCCAGGAACCCGGGGGCGAGGATCCGGCGGGCGACCTCGGCGGCGGCGGCCAGGACCAGGGGGCCGCCGCCGAAGGTGGAGCCGAGGAGGCCTGCGGGCAGCCGGCCTGCCAGCTCCGCCCGGAGGAAGGTGAGGCCGACGGGCAGGCCGCCGGCGGCCCCCTTGGCGGTGGTGAAGGCGTCCGGGACGACGCCGAGGGCCTGGGCGGCCCAGGGGCTGCCCAGGCGACCGTTGCCGGTCTGCACCTCGTCGAAGACGAGCCAGGCGCCCCGGGCGTCGCAGGCCGCCCGGAGGGCCTGGAGCCAGCCCGGCGGCGGCTCCACCACCCCGGCCAGGGACTGGATGGGCTCCACCAGGACCGCGGCGCAGTCGGCGGGAAGCCTCGGCGGCTCCCCCCAGGGCAGGCGCTCGACCCGGAAGGGCGCGGTCGGGAAGCCGCCCCCCCCCTCGGAGAGGGCGGCGGCGGCGGCGGTGCGGCCGTGGAAGGCGCCGGTGAAGCAGGCGACGGTGGCGCGGCCGGTGGCCGCCAGGGCCATCTTCAGGGCGTTCTCGTTGGCCTCGGCGCCGCTGTTGCTGCAGAACAGGCGCCAGTCCCCGGGGGGCAGGCCGGGAGCAGCGGCGGCCAGGAACTCCTCCCTGGCGGCGTGCTCCAGGAGGTTGGTGGCGAAGGAGAGGCGCTGCCACTGCCGGGCCAGGACCGCGCCGAGGCCGGGATCCCCGGCGCCGAGGGTGTTCACGCAGTGGCCGCCGTAGAGGTCCAGGACCCGGCGGCCGTCGGCCAGGACCAGGTCGCAGCCCTCGGCGGCGACCACCGGCAGGGGCAGGCGCCGGTAGGCGGGAAGCTCCAGGAGGCGGGCGGTGGCGGACATCGTCGGGGGGGGGGATCAGAGGGTGCCGAGCCCGGCCCGGGGCAGGCCGGTGGTCTCGGGGAGGCCCAGGGCGAGGTTCAGGCACTGCAGGGCCTGGCCGGCCCCCCCCTTGAGGAGGTTGTCCAGGCAGCAGAGGACGGTGAGGACGCCGTCCCGGAGGTGCACCGCCAGGGCGGCCCGGTTGGAGCCGGCGACGTGGCGCAGCTCGGGGACGCCCGCCGTCCGGACCTCGACGAAGGGCTCGCCGGCGTAGCGTGCGCGCCAGGTCTGCCGGGCGGTCTCCGGGTCGAGGCCCTCCCGGGCCGGCAGGCTGGCGACCAGGTGGATGCCCCGGGCGTGGGGACCCGAGGCCGGCAGCAGACGCAGGTCCATGCCGCCGAGTCGGGGCCGGACCTCGGCCTCGTGGCGGTGACCCTCCAGGGCATAGGCGTGGAGGTTGGCGTGGCGGTGGGGGTGGTGGGTGCCGGCCCGGGGCAGGACGCCGCTGCCGCTGGAGCCGGTGACGGCGTGGCAGAGCCAGGGCAGTTCCGGCGCGGCCAGGCCGGCCTCGGCGGCGGGGAGGCAGGCGAGCATCATGGCCGTGGCGAAGCAGCCCGGGGCGGCGATCCTCCGGGCACCCTGGAGCTCCTCCCGGCGCCACTCCGGCAGGCCGTAGCGCCATTCCGGGGCCAGGCGGTGGTCGGCGGAGAGATCGACGACGACGAGCCCGTCGGCCCGGGGCCCGAGGGCCCTGGCGATCCGGGCCCAGGCGGGGGCGGCCTGGCCGTGGGGCAGGGCCAGGACCAGGGCCGCCGGTCCCGCCTCCAGGGCCCGGGCCAGGAGGGGCAGGGCGGCGGCCTCGTCCAGGAGGGGGGCGGCGGCGGCGAGGTGCGGGTGGCAGGCCCGGAGCGACGGCCCGGGCTCCCGACTCACGGCAGCCGCCAGGGCGAGGCCGGGGTGGTCCTCGAGGAGGCGCAGGAACTCCCCGGCGAGGAGCCCCCGGGCGCCCAGGAGGAAGACGGGGACGGGCGGGCTCATGCCACCTCCACGGGCTCGCCCAGGGCCAGGGCCCGGACCAGGCCGGCGAGCTCCCCCCCCTCCTGGAGGGCGTTGGCGCCGGGCAGGCGGAGCTCCTCGGCGCAGAAGCGGCGGCCCGGCGGGTTGTCGGTGACCCGGCCGGTGAGGACCAGGGGGGCGGTGACGCCGTGCTCCCGGAGGAGGTGCACCCCCCCCCAGGCGCCGACCGGGTCCTGGGCGCAGAGGACCACCGTCGCCAGGGCTTCCCGGAGGGGGGGATCGGCCAGGAGGGCCCGGACGCCGTAGCGGCCCAGGAGGCCGTCGCCCATCTCCAGGACGACCAGGTCCGGGTGGGACTCGGCCAGCCAGGCGAGCAGCGAGCGGGCCGCGGGCACGGCGTTCTCCTCGGTGGTGGTGACGACCCCGAAGTCGGTGAAGGAGAGGGCCGGGTCGGCACCGGCGTCGGCCATGGCCAGGACGTCCCGGCGCAGGCTGACGCCGGTGAGCTTGCCCGCCGCCACCCGCAGGCCGGCCCGGCTCCACTCCCGGACCAGGGC
>CAYMFV010000451.1:0-2806 GCA_964389745.1 uncultured Planctomycetales bacterium
CGCGCGCGCCGCCGTGCGTCGCCCCGGCCGGCCGACCCCCCCGCCCAGGCCCGGCGCCGAGGCCGGCACGCCGGGCGCCCGGGCGTCCGCCGGGGAAGGCTGGCGGGGGCGCCGGCACGCCCGTGGGGCCGGGCGGCGGGGGGCCCGGCTCGGGGCCCGCCTGCTCGCCACCTGCGGGCCTTTGGACACGGCTCTGGACGTGCCCTGCGGTACCGGGCGTCTTCTGCCCCTGCTGGGCATTCGGGTGCCCCGCCTGGCCGGCGCCGACGGCGCCCTGGAGATGCTGCGGGAGGCCCGTCACCAAGGCCCGGCCCCCCCCTTGTGCGTGGCCGACGCCGCGCATCTGCCCTTTGCCTCGGCCTGCACGGACCTGGTGCTGTGCATGCGCCTCCTGCACCACTTCCCGGCGGCGGCCGATCGCCGGACCGTCCTGGCGGAGCTGGCCCGGGTCAGCCGCCGCTGGGTCCTGGTCTCCTACTTCGATCGGGCCTCCGTCCAGGCCTGGCGGC
The DNA here is from genome assembly GCA_964389745.1 of uncultured Planctomycetales bacterium. Lineage (GTDB taxonomy): Bacteria > Planctomycetota > UBA1135 > UBA1135 > UBA1135 > CAYMFV01. The sequence goes on from CAYMFV010000451.1 coordinate 510, forward strand.
AGCGGCGCCGGCCTCGGGCCCGCTACCCGGTCGCCCGGCGGGACTTCGCCGGGGACCTGGCGGCCGCGGGGCTCCGGGAACGGCGCCGGGCCTGGGTGGCCCGGGGCTGGAGCGAGCAGGTCCTGGTCCTGGCGGAGCGGGCATGAGGTGGCACGTGCACCGGCCGGCGGCCGCCCCCCCCCTGGCGCTGGCGTGGCCCTGGCCGGCCAGCGAGCTGCAAGCGGTGCTGGTGAATCGGCCAACCGTGCGGGTGGAGCGCCGTCGCCTCCTGGACGGTCGCCAGGTCCTCCTCAAGCTGTACTTCTTTCCCCACGCCGGCGCCCGCGTGGCGGCGGCCTTCCGCCACACCTGGCTCGGCGTCCCCAAGGTGGTCCGGGAGGCCTGCAACCTCATGCGCCTGGACGCCGCCGGCGTCCCGGTACCCCGGCCCCTGGCCTGGGCGGTCGCCAGGGACCGCTGCGGCTTCGTCCGGGACAGCTGGCTCCTCCTGCCCTGGCTCGCCCCCGGCGCGACCCTGGAGGACCTCCTCCTGGATGGTCTGGCCCCGACGGGCGCCGCCTTCTGGGAGACCGTGGGCGCCAGCATCAGCCGCATCCACGCCGCCGGCTGCTTCTACCGGCACCTGGCACCCCGCAACCTCCTGGTGGCCCCAGGGGGGGGGCTGCACTGGCTGGATCCGGCCCGCTCCACCTGGGTGCCCCCCCCCCTGGCGGCGGGGCGCTGTGCGGCCGACCTGGCCTTGTTCCTGCTGCCGCTCCGGGAGCTCCTCCCCGCCGGCGCCGCGGCGGCCGTCCTCCGGGGGCATGGCGGCGGTATGCCCGTGGACCCTGTGGATCTCCTGGCGGCCGCGCCGTGGCGCCTGCGCCGGCGCTGCCGGGGCTGGATCGCCCGGGAGGAGGCCCGGCTCAGGGCTGGGCTTCGGCGGCGGCCGCCGGGAGCTGGTCCTGGCCGCCGCCGTGGTCCGGGTGGGGGAAGGTGAGGACGGCGAAGATGACCGCCGCCAGGACCAGGCCGATGCCCACGGCGCCGAGGGTCAGGTGGACCAGGAGCCAGCGGTCGGTGTCCTCCTCCAGGGACACGGGGCCGGCGGGTCGGCGGCGGTGGGTCATGGGCTTGCCCTCCTCGGGACCGGAGTCGGGAGGATTATAGGCGGTGGGTCCCATCCTGTTCTTCGATAGCCGCTGCTCCTTCTGCCAGGGGACGGTGCGCCGGCTCCTGCGCCGGGACCGGGCCGCCCGGCTGCGCTTTGCGCCCCTCCAGGGGCAGACCGCCGGCGCCGTCCTGGCCCGGCATGGGAGGGGCGTGCCACCGGAGGGGGAGGTGCTGTTGCTGGTGGATCCCGGAGGGCCCGACGAGCGCCTCCTGGGCGGGAGCGCCGCGGTGGCAACCGCCCTCAGGGTGCTGCCCTGGCCCTGGTCCTGGCTCGGGCTCCTCCTGGGTCTCTGCCCGGGCTTCCTGCGGGACGGGGCCTACCGCCAGGTGGCCCGTCACCGGCACCGGCTGGCGGGCGGCGGGGGCGGCGGCTGTCCGCTGCCCGGGCCGGGGGAGGGGGACCGATTCCTACCCTGATACTGGCCCGATCGGCTGGAGGTCCCATGCACCCATGTCCCGATTCCAACCGGACTTGGGGCGGAAAAGACGCCCCGGGCTCGGACCCCGTCACCCGGGAGGACGCAAGTCCGGCCGGGCACCGCACGTGGGCCCGGCCGGACCTCCAGCAAACAGGGCCAGTATCAGGTTCGGGCCTTCCGTAGCTCCTCCGCCAGCCTCGGCAGCACCTCCAGCACATCCCCCACGATCCCGTAGGTGGCATGCTGGAAGATCGGCGCCTCCGGATCCTTGTTGATGGCCACGATCACCTTGGAGGTGCTCATCCCCGCCAGGTGCTGGATGGCACCACTGATCCCCGCAGCGACGTAGAGCTCCGGCGCCACGGTCTTGCCGGTCTGCCCCACCTGCTCGCTGTGGGGTCGCCAGCCCAGGTCCACCACGGCCCGGGAGGCGCCCAGGGCCGCTCCGGGGAGGGCGTCGGCCACCGCCTCCAGGAGCCGCCAGTTGTCGGCACTGCCCATGCCCCGGCCGCCGCTGACCACGATGGCGGCCTCGGCCACGTCGGGCCGGCCCTCCTTGCGGCCAGCCATCCCCGTGACCCGGGCCTTGCCCTCCTCGGCGGCCACCTCGGCCACCTCGGCGGTGGCCTCCCGGCCGGCGGGCTTGAAGAAGTTGGGGCGCAGGCTGGCCACCGGCACGGGGCCCCGGACCCGGACCTGGAGCCGGGCCTTGCCGGCGTACACCGG
>CAYMFV010000452.1:0-2794 GCA_964389745.1 uncultured Planctomycetales bacterium
CGCCGCGGGGGGGGGGGGCGCTGGGGGGAGACGGGGCGGGGGCGGGCGGGGCGCGGCGGGCGCCGGTGGCGGGCGGCGAGGGCCGTGGGGCCCAGGAGGAGGAAGGCGCCGTCCATGCACCAGTAGGCGCCGGGAGGCTTGTCCGGGTAGGGCACGCCGGCCTGGGTGGGCAGCAGGCGCCCGTCCACCAGAATCTCCCGGGCGGCCTCGGCGTAGCGGCCCTCGTCGGGCTCGGCCAGGGGGCGGACGGCCGCGAGGGCGGTGGCCAGAGCCAGGAAGGCGAGGAGGAGGAGGCGGGGGCGCAATGGCGATGCCCGTGCCGCTTGGCCGGAAAGGTCCGGGCGGGTAGTTTTGTAGCAACGCAGCCCGGCTGCAAGCCCCGTCCCCCCGATCTGGATCGCGAGCGAGCTCTTGATGGAATGGCTGCGCCGGAACTTCGACACCTGCTTCGTCGTGGTGCAGGTGTGGGTGGACGGTTTCTGCATCCTGGCGAGCTTCTTCCTGGGGTTCTGGCTCTACAACCGGGTGGCTCCGGGCCTCACCAGCCTCGGCCTCTACCGGGACCTGGTGGTGGTCATCACGGCCGTCACCCTGGTCTCCTTCTGGGGCAGCGGCATGTACCGCTGGCGGAAGTCGATCCTCAACGTCGAGGAGTACCGGGCCGCCTTCAAGGCGACGCTGCTGTCCTTCCTGGGCTCCGCCACGGCCATCTTCCTGTTCCGGGCCGTGGCCCCGGACCAGACCATGGCCTATCGCGGGCTCTTCCTGTACGACCTCCTCGAGCCCCTCCACGGCTTCCTGAAGCTCGATGACCAGGTGGAGCAGTACTCCCGAGTGCTGTTCATCTTCGTCTTCCTCTTCATCTTCCTGGTCACCTCCCTGCAGCGGGCGGTCATGTTCCACCTGGTGAACCGCCTGCACGCCCGGGGCTACGGCAACACCATGGTGGCGGTGTATGGCACCGGCGAGATGGCCCGCCGGGTCGAGCAGAAGCTGCGCCTCTTCCCGACCCTGGGCTACCACTTCGTCGGCTTCCTGGACGAGGACCCGGCGCTCCAGGGGCGGCGGGTCTTCGGTCACCCGGTCCTGGGACGGCGCCAGGACCTGGACCTGCTGGTCCGGCAGCACGGCATCCACCGGCTGATCATCGCCGACGAGCGCCTCGAGGAGGAGGAGCTGGTGGAGCTGTGCCGGACCTGCGAGGAGCTGGGCGTCCAGTACCAGGTGGTGCCCCGCCTGCATCACCTGTTCAGCCAGCGCTTCACCGTGGACAACCTGGACTCGATCCCCCTGATCACCGTCGGGGACCGGGGCAACCGGCCGGTCTACCTGTTCGCCAAGCGTACCCTGGACATCGCCATCTCGGCGCTGGTGCTGGTGGTCGGCGCCCCGGTGATGGCGCTCATCGCCGTCCTCATCAAGCGGGAGTCCGAAGGGCCGGTGCTGTTCCGGCAGGTGCGGGTGGGCCAGTACGGCCGCACCTTCCAGATCCTGAAGTTCCGCACCATGTATGTGAACGTGTGTGGGGACGCCGAGACCCCGCACAGCCGCAAGGATCCGCGCATCACCCGGATCGGGCGCTTCCTGCGCGCCACCTCCCTCGACGAGCTGCCCCAGTTCTGGTGCGTGCTCCGGGGGGACATGTCCCTCGTCGGGCCACGACCGGAGATGCCCTTCATCGTCGATACCTACAGCGCCCTGGATCGACTGCGCCTGGAGGCCAAGCCCGGCATCACCGGGCTGTGGCAGGTGTCCCCGGCGCGCACGGCGCCCATCCACCACAACCTGGACTACGATCTCTACTACATCGAGAACCAGTCCATCTTCCTGGACCTGGTGATCCTGATCATGACCGTGCTGACCGTCTTCCGGATCCGCTCCACCTACTAGGGAGGACAGGGCGATGGCGGACGCAGGGCAGGAGAAGAAGCCGCAGCTGCGACCCCGGGGGCCCGACCGCCGGCAGCGGCCGACCCCCATGCTCTCCCGCTGGTCCATCGCCGGCGGCCGGCGGCGGGGCGCCCGACGGGCAGAGGAGGCCGAGGGGGCCTTCGTGGACATCTACTCCCTCCGGGTGTTGATGGTCCTGGGTCTGCTCCTGGCCCTGAACCTGCTGGACGCCCACTTCACCCTCCTCTTCCTGGCCCGGGGCGGCGAGGAGGGCAACCCCTTCGCCGTCTGGCTCCTGGAGTACGGCCCGGCCGTCCTGATCGCCGCCAAGGGCCTGGGGGTTGGCCTCGGTGCCCTGCTCTTCTGCATGCTGAAGAACTTCCCGAACGCCCGCCTGGGCGTGGTCCTGGCCCTGGGCTTCTACCAGCTCCTGCTCTTCTACCACCTCTGGCTGTACGCCTTCGCCCAGGTGGACTAGGACGACCTCAGGAGGTTGCTGGGGGGGGGACGCGGCCCCGGATGCCGAGGCGGCGCATCTTGGCGTACAGGGTGGCCCGGTTGATGCCGAGCATGCGGGCGGCGGCCTCCCGGTTGCCGTCGCAGGCGGCCAGAGCGGCCAGGAGGATGCGTCGCTCGGGCTCCTCCAGGAGCTTCTTCAGGGAGTAGCGCCGGCCCCGCTCCAGCCGGGGCAGGCCGTTGCCGCCGGCGACGGGGTCGGGCACCGCGCCCCGGACCTCGTCCGGGAGGTCGGCGGGCTGGATGACGCCGTCCCGGCAGAGGAGGAGGGCTCGCTCCAGGGCGTTCTCCAGCTCCCGGACGTTGCCCGGCCAGGAGTACTCCAGGAGGCAGCGGGCCGCGGCCCGGGATAGGCGCGGCACCAGGCGTGCGTGGGAGGCGGCGATGC
>CAYMFV010000453.1:0-2782 GCA_964389745.1 uncultured Planctomycetales bacterium
GCCCCGGCCTCGTCGGCACAGGGGGCGAAGACGGCGCCACCGCTGCCGCTCATGCGGAAGGGGGCGTGGCTCTCCAGGAGATCCAAGGCCCGGTCCAGGGCCGGCCACAGCTGCCGGGCCGGGGGCTCCAGGTCGTTGGGACCGGGCTGCCGGGCCGGGGCCTCCGCCACCGCGCTCTCGTCCTGCCCCTCCAGGGGGGGGGCAGCAAGGCTGGCGTAGACCCGGGCCGTGGCGATCTCGACCGGGGGGACGGCCAGGACCAGCCACGGGGCGGGCAGGGGAGCCCGCCTCAGGAGGCGTTCGCCCCGGCCACCCCGGAGCTGGGCGCCCTCGCCCTCCTCGAGGAAGAAGGGCAGGTCGCTGCCGAGGCCGGCGGCCAGCTCCCGGAGCTCCGCCGCCGGCACCGGTCGCACGGCCAGGCTCTGCAGGGCGACCAGGACCCCGGCGCCGTCGCTGCTGCCGCCACCGAGGCCGCTGGCCGGCGGCACGTGCTTCTCCAGACGCCAGGCGACGGGCGGCGCCTCGCCGCCGGCGGCCCGCCAGGCGGCCTCGGCCCGGAGGACCAGGTTGGTGGCATCCGCCGGCACGCTGCGGGCCTCGGGTCCGGCCACGGAGAAGGAGGCCAGGACCGAGGGGGCAGCCAGCAGGCGATCGCACCAGTCCACGGCCAGGAACCAGGAGCGGAGCTCGTGGAAGCCATCGGGGCGGCGGCCCAGGACCCGCAGGTCCCAGTTCACCTTGGCCGGCAGGCGCCACCTCACGTCTCCTCCTCCCCGAGGGCCAGGTTGTCGATGAGGCGCACCCCGCCTACCCGGGCGGCGGTCACGGCCCGCCACGGGCCGCCCCCCCCCACCGGCCGGCGGAAGCTGCGCTCCTCGACCACGGCGGCGTACTCGGGCTCGATCCCGGCCGCGGCGTAGACCCGGGCCATGGCCGCCTCCAGCGCCTCGGGATCCTGCTCCCCCTCCCGGTGGAGACGACGGGCCGCCTCCAGGGCCCGGTACAGGACCGTGGCCCGACGCCGATCCTCGGCGGAGAGGAGACGGTTGCGGCTGGAGAGGGCCAGGCCGTCCGCCTCCCGAACCGTCGGACAGGGGACGATCTCCACGGGCAGGTCCAGGTCCGCCACCATGCGTCCCACCAGGAAGAGCTGCTGGGCGTCCTTGCGGCCGAAGTAGGCCCGGTGCGGGCGGACCCGGAGGAGCAGCTTGAGGACCACGGTCAGGACCCCGCGGAAGTGGCCCGGCCGGCAGGCACCCTCGAAGTCCGCGGCCGCCGCCCCCGGCTCGACCCGGGTGTCGAAGCCCGGGGGGTACATGTCGGCATCGTCGGGCAGGTAGACGGCGGCCACGCCGAGGTCCTCCAGGAGGGCGCGGTCCGCCTCGACCGGTCGGGGGTAACGCCGGAAGTCCCCCTCCTCGTCGAACTGGATCGGGTTGACGAAGACCGAGGCGACGGCCACGTCGTTCTCGGCCACGGCCCGGCGCAGGAGGGCCGCGTGGCCGGCGTGGAGGGCGCCCATGGTCGGCACGAAGCCCACCCGGCAAGTGGCGGGCAGGCCGTCCCGCCAGCGGCGCAGGGCCCGGCGGTCAGCGAGCTCCTCCATCCCCCCCCCTGGCAGCGCCCGCCAGGTCGTGCAGGGCCTGCCCCGGAGTCCGCCCGTCCGGAAGACGGAGCAGGGGCGCGATCTCGGCCAGGGGCCGGAGGACGAAGCCGCGCTCGGCGAGGCGCGGATGGGGCACGGTGAGCAGCGGGCCGTCCTCGTGCCAGTCCTGGTACAGGAGCAGGTCCAGGTCCACCGTCCGGGGTCCCCAGCGCTGGCCCCGGCGCCGGCCCAGGCGCCGCTCCAGGGCCAGGAGCTCCCCAAGGAGCTCCCGGGGCCCGAGCCCGGTCTCCAGGCGCACGGCGCCGTTCAGGTACCCGGGCTGGGGCGGCCCCCCCACCGGGGCGCTGGGGCGCAGCCGGGAGCAGGCCCGCAACCGGGTCCGCGGCAGGCGCTCCAGTCCCTGAAGGGCCGCCCGCAGCATGGCGGCCCGGTCGCCGAGGTTCGAACCCAGGCCAACCAGGACCTCGCTCATACCCGGGGGGGGGAGGTCGCCGGCAGCCACTGCCGGGCGGCGCGCCAGGCAGCCTGGCCAGCGGGCAGGGCCATGAAGAGGAAGCCCGTGAGGAGGACGGCGAGCTCCGGCTCCAGGAGCAGGAGACCGGTGATGAAGACCACCTCGGCCAGGAGCGGGAAGGGACGCCGGGGCCGGGTCAGCCAGGTGGCGAAGTGCGGGTAGGGCACCCGGGAGACCATCAGGGCCGCCTGCAGGAGGAGCACGAAGGGCAGCGTCCGGAGGAGGACCTCCTGGATCCCGGCCAGGACCTCCGGGCCCAGGGGCAGGAGGAAGCTCGGGTCCCGGACGCCGAAGAAGAACAGGACCATGCCCACGGGCAGGGCTGCCGCTGCCGGCGTCGGCAGGCCGGTGAAGCTGGCGTGCTCCTCCTCGGCGTCCCCCGCCGCGTGCTCGACGTTGAAGCGGGCCAGGCGGAGGACGGCGCACAGGGCGAAGAGGATCGGCGCCACCACCAGGAGGCGGGGGTGCATGTGGAGCTCCCGGGAGGGCCCCTCGAGGACGACCAGGGTCCGGGCAACCAGGGCCGGGGCGACGCCGAAGGTCACCGCGTCGGCCAGGCTGTCGAGCTGGGCCCCCAGGTCGCTGGCCTGGTGGGTGAGCCGGGCGAGCTTGCCGTCGAGGCCGTCCAGGGCCGCGGCCAGGACCAGGAGCTAGGCGGCGTG
>CAYMFV010000454.1:0-2767 GCA_964389745.1 uncultured Planctomycetales bacterium
ACGGCGGCGCACCAGGCGGAGAGGACGATTGCGTACACCTCGCGGGCGGGGTCGGAGAAGCGCCCCGCGACGGGGAAGGTACGCGTCAGGTCGCAGGCATATGCGGAGGATTCCGCCCCGGCGTCCACCAGGAGGAGCTCCCCCTCCCGGAGAACCTGGTCGTTGCGCACGTAGTGGAGGATGCAGGCCCGGGGGCCGCCGGCGACGATGGGCGGGTAGGCCGCCTCGGTCTGGTGGCGGCGGAAGGTGTACTCCAGCAGGGCCTGGACCTCCCACTCCCCCCGACCCGGGCGGACCTGGGCCATGGCCAGGAGGTGGGCCTCGGCGCTGACGGCGGCGGCACGGCGCATCCGGGCCAGCTCGGCCTCGTCCTTGTGCAGCCGCAGCTCGGCCAGGAGGGGTCCGGGATCCTGGACCGGGATCGGCCCGGCTCCCTCCCGGTAGCGGCGGCGGTGGCCCTGCAGGAGGTCCAGGACCAGGTCGTCCAGGCGGCCCCCGAGACAGTACCAGAGGCGCCGGCCGCGGCCCAGGGCCCGCTCCAGGCGCTCCTCCAGCTCCTCCAGGGGGGCCCCGGCCTCGACCCCGGACGCCCGGGCGGCCTCCTCCGGGCCCGGCATGGGGCCGTTCCAGAGCTCCTCGGCCGGGTCCCGGGCCGGGACGAAGAGGGTGCCGGCCGGAACGCCGGGGACCTCCCGGGCCAGGAGGAGGGCGGCGCCCGGCTCGGGACAGCCGGTCAGCCAGAGGAGGTCCGAGCCCTGGCGGAAGGGATGCTCCACGTCGCTGTTGCGCAGAGCGGGGAGGGATCCCGGGACAAGGGCCAGGTCCCCGTCCTCCAGGCGCTCCATGAGGCGGCGACGGTGGTCCTGGTACATGCCGGTTCCGGCGGAGGGCACGGCCCAGTTTCCGGCCCCCCCCGCCGGCGGTCAAACCGGAATCCCTAGAATGCCCCCGTCCCTTCGAGCATGCGCATCGACCTCAAGACCGCCCGCATCCTGACCTCCGACGAGGCCCGGGAGACGCTGCTCCTCTTCCGGCACGCCAGTGACGACCCGCTCGGCATCCAGGAGAGCTTCCGGGGCATGTTCCCCAAGAAGATCGCCCTGGCCCTCGGGGAGCTGCGCCAGCTCCGGCGGCGGGCCGAGCAGAAGTTCAGCCTGGGCCTGGACATGTTCTTCACCAAGGAGCAGCTCGAGCAGTCCTCCAGCGAACGGGTCGCCCAGTGGCGGGCCGCCCGCTTCGCCGCCAAGGGGTTCCAGGAGGTCTGGGACCCATGCTGCGGCATCGGCTCCGACACGATCGCCCTGGCCCTGGCCGGGCTGCGGGTCCACGCCTCCGACAAGGACCCTGCGGCGGTCCACTTCGCCGAGGCCAACGCCGGGGTCTACGGCGCCGAGGGCATCGACTTCCGCGAGGCCAACTGCTGTGAGGAGCCCCCCGGGGAGGGCGCCCTGTACCTGGACCCGAGCCGCCGCCGGGGCAGCCGCCGCATCATGAGCCCGGACGACTGGTCCCCTCCCCCTTCAGTGGTGGCAAAGCTCCTGGAAGGGCGGCCCGGGGCCTGCCTGAAGCTGTCGCCGGCGGTTTCCCTGGAGCTCCTCCTGGAGAAGTTCCCGGAGCCCGGCGAGATCGAGGTCATCTCCTTGAACGGCGAGGGCAAGGAGACCATCTTCTGGTACGGCGTCCTGGCCGGCGAGACCCCCCGGCGGGCGACGATCCTGCCCGCCGGCACCAGCTTCGCCGGTGCCGAGGAGCGGGCGGCGCCGGTGGGCGAGATCGGCACCTTCCTCTACGATCCCGACCCTTCCCTGGTGGTCAGCGGCCTCCTCGGACGCTTTGCCCAGGAGCACTCCCTCCGGGTCCTGGACCCGGAGATCGCCTACCTGACCAGCGACCAGATGGTGGACAGCCCCTTCCTGGACGCCTTCCGGGTCCTGGCCATGGATCGCCTGGACGCCCGGCGCATGCGCGCCATCATGCGCGAGCGCGGCGTCGGCCGCCTCGAGGTGCGCAAACGGGGCATCAGCGACCGCCCCTTGAGCCTGGAGCAGCGCTTCCTGCCCAAGGCCTACGGGGAACGCCACCTCACCCTCCTGGCCACTCGCATCGGCGAAGGGCACGTGGGCATCCTGGGAGAGCGGGTGGACTGAAGCATGGACCGAGGACGCCTCCTGGCCCTGGCGGCGCTCCTTCTGGCTCCGGCCTGCACCCGCGAGGACTCCCCGCCCCCCCCCCAGGGGCCCCTGACCCTGGCCCTGGCCGCGGACCTGGGCTCCTTCGACCCCCTCCGGGCCGACTACACCTACGCCCAGGTCCTGCAGCGCCAGGTCTACGAGACCCTCTTCGAGTACGACTACCTGGCCCGGCCCTGGCAGGTTCGTGGCCTCCTTGCCGAGTCCTGGGAGGAGGAGGCGGACGGCCGCACCTGGCGCATCCGCCTGCGCCCGGACGCCCGCTTCCACGACCCCGGTCCCGAGCCCCTCTGGCCCGGGGGCACCCGTCCGGTCACTGCCCGGGACGTGGTCCTGTCCTGGCTGCGCCAGGCCGACGCCAGCCAGCCCGCCGCCGGCTGGTTCGTCTTCGAGGGCCTGCTCGCCGGCCTGGACGAGTTCCACGCCGCCACCCGGGATCCCGAGCGCCGGGAGGAGGCGTGGCGGCGGGCCCGGGCGGAGGGTCTGCCCGGCCTCCGGGCCGAGGACGAGCAGACCCTGCTCCTGCGCCTGACCGGTCCGGCGCCGGACCTTTTGCTGCGCCTGGCCAGCCCTTACAC
>CAYMFV010000455.1:0-2764 GCA_964389745.1 uncultured Planctomycetales bacterium
CATCCAGGGCTTCGGCACCCGCGGCGGCTGCCGCCCGGCCTGCCGGGAGGACGAGCTCGAAGCGCGTCCCCATGGCGTTGCAGGCCCGGCGCTGGAGCACGAGGGGCAGGCGGCGGCCCGGGTCAGGCCCGTTCCGCCCGCATCCGATCGGCGTCCCACCAGAAGGAGCTGCCCTCCCACATGGAGCGGGTGGCCAGGTCCACCGCCACGATCACCCGGGTGGCAAGCTCGATGTCGCCCATCGGCGTCTCCCGGGTGCGGACGCAGCGCAGCCACTGCAGGCGCATCTCGTCCTGGTCGTGGACCTGCTCGGTGGGGATGTCCAGCCCCTCCACCTCCTCGGAGAAGATCCGTTCCGGCCGCATCCGGCAGGAGGAGCCGCCCAGGTAGATGGTGCCCTTGTGACCCCGGATCATGATCTCCAGTCCCACCTCGTTGGCGGTTGAGCCGGCCACCAGCATCTGGTGGGGGAAGGGATCGTCGAACTCCAGGGTGAGCATCACCTGGTCGTGGTTCTCCATGTCCATGTCGACGATGTGGTCGCCGGCGGCCAGCACCCGCTTCGGGGTGCCGAGCTCCATGGCCCAGAAGAGGGGCGTCATCTGGTGCACCAGCAGGTCACCGACGATGCCGGTGGACCAGTCCCGGTAGCGCCGCCAGCGGTGGAAGATCTTGGTGTCGAAGGGGATCACCGGCCGGGGCCGGCACCAGGCCTCCCAGTCCAGGAGCTCGCCGGGGACCACCTTCGGGTCGATCTGGTAGTAGTTCCACTCGCCGATCTTGGAGTTCCGGCAGTAGGAGGTCTGGCTCCAGACCAGCTCGCCGATGGCCTGCTGCCGGAGGAGCTTCCGGGCCTCCTGGTACTTCGGCAGCATGATGTGCTGGGTGCCGACGCAGAACACCCGGTCGCTGTCCAGGACCACCTTGCGAACGGCCAGGGCCTCGAACAGGCGCAAGGTCATGGGCTTCTCGCAGTAGACGTCCTTGCCGGCCCGGATGGCGTCGATCACGCACTGGGCGTGGCTGTGCTCGGGCGTGGCGATGAGGACGGCGTGGATGTCCGGCCGCCTGAGGAGCTCCTGGTAGTGGCGGTACGTCGCCACCTCCACGTCCGGCTGGTTCTCGGTGACCACCCGATGGGCGTTGTCCAGGTGGGTCTTGCAGACGTCGGCCAGGGCGACGATCTGGACCTTCTCCCGGCCGGCGGCGGCGAGCTTGGTGATGCTGGCGCAGTGGCCGGTGCCCATGCCACCGGTGCCGATCACCCCCATGCGGATGGGCTCGTCGGGGCCGGGGGGCTCGGGCGCCGGGTAGCTGGGTCCGTACTCCAGCTTCACCTTCTCCTCCTGGCGCAGGGCGCAGGCGGCACCGAGGAGGGCGGCGGAGGCCGAGGCGGCCTGCAGGAAGTGGCGCCTCGAAGATTGGGATTGGCTGCGTGTGGGACGGGACATGGCACCTTGGCATGGTCGACGGAAGGGAGGGCATCCTAGCCTCCGTCCTGGTCCGGGGAAACCGCCGGCCGGGCCTTCTCGTCCCCGGCTCCGGGCTCCCGGTAGAAGGCCCTGGTGGCCGGGCGCATGCTCCGGGCCAGCCACAGCGGCCGGCGCAGGCCGTCCGCTCGCCGGGGTGGCCGGGCCCGGGCCAGCCACTCCCGGTAGACGGCGTGGGCCGCCTCCGTGTCCACCTCGACGTCCCCGTAGCGGTCCTCCGGCCGGGCCTTCTCCAGGCGCACCTGCTGGTGCCAGCAGTGCATCCCCGAGATGGGATCCGGCTGGACCGGGAAGGCCAGGTTCTGGTGGACACCCCGCTCCGGGCCGTCTCCCGTGTAGCGCAGGCGCCAGCGCCCTGGCCGCAGCTCCTCCAGCACCGCCTCCCGGGTCAGGGCGGCGTTGGCGGCCGGCGCGCCCGGCAGCCGCCAGCGGCCCATGTGGTGGGAGCAGGCCAGGACCCCGGGGCGGACACCCTCGGTCACCCGGAGGCGGTTCACGAAGAAGCCGATGCGGGTGTGGACCCGGACCAGGTCGCCGTCGGACAGCCCCAGACGGCCGGCGTCCCGGGGATGGATCCAGACGGGGTTGGTGTGGGCCAGCTCGGCCAGGCGCGGGGCGTTGGCCGAGCGGGTGTGGATGTGCACCGGCAGGCGGAAGGTGGGCACCAGGACGAACTCCCCGTCCTCGTGGTGGAGCCGGCTGCGGTGGACGTGGCTGCGGAGGTAACCGGGCAGGGCCTGCTCGGGCCAGCCCCACTCCTCCAGGGTCGGGGAGTGGAGCTCCAGGCGTCCCGAGGGCGTGGCGAAGCCCCGCCGCCGCTCGCCGGGGGCCACCTCCACCCCCCCTCCTTCCGGCGCCGGCTCCTCGTGGGGTTCCCGGACTTCCCGCCGGACCAGGAAGGCGCCCCGCCGGCGCATGTACTCCAGGGGCTCCAGGCCCGCGGCCGCGGCCGCCTCCGGGAGCCCCGGGACGGCGTTCTCGAAGATCCAGCGGTACTGCTCCTCGACGGTGAGCCGCTGTCCGGGACGGTAGGGCGACTCGAAATGGCGCCGGATGCCGAGGCTGCCGTCCGGATCGATCTCCCAGGAGAGGGCGATCCAGAACTCGTCCTCCTCCCAGACCTCGCCGGGGTTGGCCTCCCAGGTCCACGTCACCTCTCGGCCTGCCCGGCGCATGGCCTCCCGGAGCACCGGCTGCCGGAAGCCGATCCAGACGCCCTCGTGGGTCTCCTGGCTCATCAGGTCGTGGCGCTCGCCGGCGTGGCCCATGGGCAG
>CAYMFV010000456.1:0-2738 GCA_964389745.1 uncultured Planctomycetales bacterium
CGGTGGGCACCTCCGCCGGCGCCTCCCGGGGCCGGCCCACGTCGCCCGGTCCCTGGCGGAGGAGGAGCAGGAGGAGGATGGCGGCCAGGACCAGGCCGGCGAGGGCGAGGGTTTGGCGCGGCATGGCAGCACGAACCATCCCATGCTACGGAGCCGGGAGGCACCTGCGGGGCGTAGAATCCCGCGCTCCATGCGCCTGAGCCGCCAGCTTTTCGTGACCCTGCGTCAGGACCCGGCCGACGCCGAGGTCCGCTCCCATGCCCTCATGGCCCGGGCCGGCTTCCTGCAGAAGCTGGCGGCGGGCATCTACGTCTACGGGCCCATGCTCTGGCGGGTGCTTCGCAAGATCGAGGCCATCGTCCGGGAGGAGCACGACCGGGCCGGTTGCCAGGAGCTCCTGATGCCGGCCCTCCAGCCCCGGGAGCTGTGGGAGGAGAGCGGCCGCTGGGACCGCTACGTGGAGGACCAGATCCTCTTCCACCTCCGGGATCGGAAGGGCGCGGAGCTATGCCTCGGGCCCACCCACGAGGAGGTCATCACCACCTTCGTCAAACGGCAGGTCCAGTCCCACAAGCAGCTCCCGGTCATCCTCTACCAGATCCAGACCAAGTTCCGGGACGAGATCCGGCCGCGCTTCGGCCTCATGCGCGGCCGGGAGTTCATCATGAAGGACGCCTACTCCTTCGACGTCTCGGCGGCGGGGATGCAGGAGTCCTACGACCGGATGCGCGCGGTGTACACCCGCATCTTCACCCGCTGCGGCCTGCGCTTCACCGTCGTCCAGGCGGACCCCGGGGCCATCGGCGGCTCGGGCTCCGAGGAGTTCATGGTCGACGCCGACACCGGCGAGGACGCTATCGCCGTGTGCCGGGAGACCGGCTACGCGGCCAACGTGGAGAAGGCCGAGAGCATCATCCCCCCCCCGCCGGCGGCGCCGGCGGAGCTGCCCATGCACAAGGAGCCGACGCCGGGGGCGAAGTCGGTGGCGGAGCTGCGCCAGCTCTTCCCCGACCTGCCCGCCGAGCGGATGGTGAAGACCGTGCTCTACAAGGCCACCTGGTCGGACCGGGAGGAGGTGGTGGCGGTCCTGGCCCGGGGCGACCGGGAGGTGAACGAGGTCAAGCTCCAGAACCTCCTCGGCGCCCTGACCCTGGAGCTGGCCGACGAGGAGACCGTGCGCCGGGTGACCGGCGCCGCGCCGGGCTTCGCCGGGCCCATCGGCCTGGCGCCGGCGGTGCGGCTGCTGGCCGATCGCTCGGTGGAGGGCGTCCAGGGCTTCCTTTGTGGCGGCAACGAGACCGACACCCACTACCTGGACGTCTGGTTCGAGCGGGACCTGCCCCGGCCCGAGACCCACGACCTGGGCCTGGTTCAGGCCGGGGACCGCACTCCGGACGGCCAGGGCGTCCTGGAGATCACCCGGGGAATCGAGGTGGGGCACATCTTCCAGCTCGGGACCAAGTACTCCGAGGCCATGGGCGCCACCTGCGCTGACGAGCAGCAGACGCTGCGGCCCATGTGGATGGGCTGCTATGGCATCGGCATCAGCCGGGTGGCGGCGGCGGCCATCGAGCAGAACCACGACGAGCACGGCATGATCTGGCCGCTGCCGATCGCGCCCTACAGCGTGCTCCTGGTCCAGCTCAAGCCCGGCGACGCCTCCCAGGACCCGGTGGCCGCCCGTCTCTACGAGGGGCTCCAGACCGCGGGGGTGGATGTGCTCTGGGACGACCGGCCCAAGGTGAGCCCCGGGGCGAAGTTCAAGGACGCCGACCTGATCGGCATCCCCCTGCGCATTGTCGTCGGCCGGGACGCGGGCGAGGGCCGGGTGGAGTGGAAGCCCCGGGTCGGCGGGCAGGTGGAGCGCCTGACCGTGTACCAGGCCCTGGAGCGGGTGCGGGCGGCCCTGGAGGCCGCCGGCTGTTGAGGCGCTAGACTGGCCACAGCGGCCGAAGGACTCGGTCCTCGCGGATGCGCGATCCCCTCCACTGGCTGGGCGTCCGGGTCAAGCTCGCCCTCCTCTTCGTGGGCGTGTGCCTGCTGGCCTACGGCCTGGGGGGGACGATGGTGGTCATCTGGTCCCGGCACGCCCTGGAGGAGGCCATCCTCCAGGGGGTTGAGTATCAGAGCCAGGCATTCGGCCGGGGGCTGGCCGGCGAGCTCGAGCTGCTGCGGCGCCGGGCAGAGGACTTTGCCTCCGACGGTTACATCCGGGACCACCTGGAGCGGATCGTCCAGGGGGGGGAGGACCGGGAGCGTCTCGAGGAGGAGCTGCGCACCCACCTGGTGCGCAACAAGCTCCCCCTGGAGCCGGCCTACCGGAACCTCCTGGTGGTGGACCGGCAGGGGCGGGAGGTGGTCCGGGCCGTCCCGGAGGATCGCCCGGTGGCCCCGGATGTCCTGACCGGCACGCTGCAGGCGGCAGCAGGGCAAGGGGAGACCTGGATCAGCGGCTTCCTGTCCTGCCGGGACCAGGGGCCCGTCTTCCTGGTGAGCACCCCCTTGAGCGACCTGCGCCGGGAGCGTGTCCTGGGCTACCTGGCGGTTCTCCTGCGGCCGGGAGTGATCCTCGTCCGGAGCCTGCGCCCGACCCTCGCCGGCCCCGGTCTCGCCCGGGGCCACGTCCTGCGCATCCGGGACCGGGCCGGGCAGGTCCTCCTGGTGCCACCGGACTACGCCGACCCCGACGGGCCCCGGCTGGAAGGCGAGGCGGTGCGCACCGGTCTCGGCCTGCGCCT
>CAYMFV010000457.1:0-2738 GCA_964389745.1 uncultured Planctomycetales bacterium
AGGACCACGGCCCGCTGCCCCCACTCCCGGCCCCAGCGGGCGGCCGCCTGCCGGTCCAGGTCCAGGACGGCGAAGCCCTCCTCCCGCCAGGCGGGCGCCACCCCCGGCAGGCTGCCTCCCCAGGCCAGGAGCCAGGGCTGACCGGCGGCGGTCAGGGCCCGGAGGAGACGGGCGTTGGCCGCCTCGTTCCACGGTCGGGGACGTTCCTCCGAGAGGGGATTCCAGGCGGTGAGCAGGGTCACGGAGCGCTCCAGGAAGGGCAGCCCTGGGGCGTCGCCGTCCAGGCTGCACTCGCACCAGGCGCCCCGCCAGGGAAAGGCGTAGCGGGAGGCCCGATAGGCCGCCAGCCACTCCTCGTGGGTCGCGTCGTCCGGCACGGCAGAAGGTTAGTCCAGCCGGGGCGCCGGGCAACACCGTCCGCGGCGGCGCCGGCAGACATCAGGGCAGCCGGCCGTGCAGCTCCAGGTCCGCGGCCTTCTCCGCCAGGTAGCGGATGGTGAACTCGCCGTGGCCCTGGAGCAGCCACTGCAGCTCCCGGTGGCCGTGGCCGGGGACGCCCTCCTCCACCAGGATCCGGGCCGGGTGGCGGGTCTCAGGCTGGAAGCGCTCCGGCCGCCAGCGATCCGGAAGCACGCCTCCGGCCAGGACCTGGATCGCCGGCCCTTCCAGGAGGGCCCGGTCCGGGGTGCCGATGTGCTCCCGAGCGGCCAGGGCCGAACGCGTCGGCAGGGTGCGCCGGTTGCGGACGGTCAGGCGGAGCCGCCACAGGCCGCCGCCCAGCTCCTCCAGGACGGGCTCCAGGGCCTCCAGCTCCGGGATCTCCTCGGCGTGGCGGGCGCAGAACATGGCGTTGCGGTGCAGCATCTCCTCGATCATGAAGGAGGGCGGCACGCGCCCGTGCCGGCGCCGGAAGCCACCCACCTCGACCTCGCCGTAGAGGGGATGCTGCACCGGGTGCCAGTCCACGAAGTCCTCGCCCAGCTGCAGGGCGTCGTCCCACTCCAGGCGCTGGCGGTTGCGGGCCGCCCGGTCCCGCCAGCCCTCCCCCCCCCGCTGGCCGTCGTAGCGGGCCGAGCTCCACAGCTCGTTGCTGAAGGCAAAGACGCCGAGCCCCTCGTAGGCCCAGTTGACGAAGCCGCCGTGGACCGTGTAGAGGTCCCGCCAGATGACCATGTAGCGGTAGAAGGGCAGCATCCGCTCCCCTTCCTCGCCCAGGGCGTCGAAGGTCCGGAGGTCGGCGGCCGGGTAGTCGATCTCCCGGGCACCCGGGCCGCGGAGGATCATGCCGCCGCTGTTGTGGAAGGACTGGACGGCGGCCACGTTCGGATGCGCCAGCAGGAAGCGGCCGATGGCCCGGGTCTCGGGCCAGGAGAAGGGGTAGTCGCCGGCGCCGTGCTGGATGTGGGGCGGCTGCCAGTCGGCCGGCCAGTTGCGGTTCATGTCGTAGCCGCCGGGGCCGTCCTCGTTGATGCGACCGTCCCCGTCGTTGTCGATGCCCTCCCGGCCGAGGATCACCCAGTCCCCTTCCTCGTCCCCCTCCACCGGCACCAGGATCCGGGGATCGTCGGGGTCCAGGCGGTGGGTGCCGGTCCCCGGGGGCACCCGGCGGCGCATGGTCAGGATCTCCCCGTCCCCGTCCAGGTCGTCCGGCGGATCCTCGTCGAAGAGACCGTCCCGGTCATCGTCCAGGGGCGCCTTGCCGCTCCGGGAGGAGGAGGCGGTGTTCGGGGCATCGAACCAGTACTCCCGGCCGTCCGGGTTCTGGGAGGGCAGGATGTAGAAGGTGCGCGTCTCCAGCAGCAGGCGGGCCCGGGGATTGGTCGCCCGGTGCTCCAGGAGCCACCAGGCCAGGTAGAGGGCGGCCTCCGCGCCCTGGACCTCGTTGCCGTGGACGTTGCCGTCCACCCACATGGCCGGCTTGTCCCGGTCGTCGCCACTCTCCTGGTCGGTGAGGACCAGGAGCCGCAGGGGACGGCCCTCCCAGGAGCTGCCGATGTCCTCGAGACGGACGAAGCGCGGCCAGGCCGCGGCCAGGCGCTGCTCCAGCTCCAGGATCTCCTGGTAGCGATAGAAGCGGTTCCAGGGGATCTCCACCCGGGGCTCCAGGAGACCGCCGGGCAGGGGCGCCGGGGCGGCCTCGCCCTCCTGGGCCGGCATCCGGGGGGCGACGACGGCGAGGACGAGGACCGGCAGGAGGCGGCAGGGGGGGGGCGTCATCGGCTCGTCTCCTCCAGCTCGGGGACCAGCTCCACCAGGACCTCGCCGGCAGTGGGCGCTCCGGCCCGGATCCTGGCCGGGGCGGCATCCGGAGGCTGGCGGAAGAGCCAGCGAAACTCCCGCCGGCCGCCCAGGCCCGCCAGCCGGGGCACCGTCTGGAAGGCCCGGCCGGCCAGGAGCACGGCGCCAGCCGGGAGCTCCAGGTCCACCCGGATCGGCATGGCCCGCCGGACGGCGACGCCGACGGCCGGGGCGGTGGGCAGCAGCGCCGGGTTCACCAGGGCGGCCCGGGCCTCCAGGACGCCGCCACCCAGGTCCCGGACCTGGACGTCCCGCCACTCCAGCCGGGGCAGATCCGGCGCCAGGCCGTCCAGGAAGGCGGCCAGGTGCTCGCCCAGGGCCGGCAGGAGCGGCGCGGGCGGATTCTCCCGGGCCAGGGGCAGCCAGCCACCGATCTCCACCGGCCCGAGCTCGGGGTGGCGGAAGGGGCGCCAGGGCGCGAAGCCGCCCCCCCCAAGAAC
>CAYMFV010000458.1:0-2714 GCA_964389745.1 uncultured Planctomycetales bacterium
CCACCCCGCAAGCGCGCAGACGTCACCGACCCCGCGCGTGGACAGCGCACGGTGGGAAAAACGGACGGCCGGCGTCTGGTTCGCGGCCGGCCTGGTTCCCACCCACCTGGCCCTCCTCCAGGCCTACTGGTTCGGCCGCCCGGGCAGGGCGGTCCCCGAGAGCCCCGAGCAGACACAGCAGCGATGACCATCAAGGCCACCGAGATCCGCAAGGGCCAGGTCCTGGTCCTGGACGGCGAACTCTACCTGGTGACGGACTTCGAGCACATCGCCCCCGGCAACTGGCGCGCCATCAACCAGATCAAGTGCAAGCACCTGGTCACCGGCGCCGTCAAGCAGATGCGCCTGAGCTCCTCGGAGACCGTCGAGCTCGCCTACCTGGAACGCCGCCCTTGCACCTACCTCTACCGGGAGGGGGCGCACTACGTCTTCATGGACTCGGAGAACTACGAGCAGTACCACCTGGGCGAGGAGCTGGTGGGCGAGGCCATGAAGTACGTCAAGGAGAACCAGGAGATCACCCTCACCTTCCACGAGGGCCGGCCGGTGACCGTGGATCTGCCGGCGGCGGTGATCCTGCAGGTGCAGGAGGCCGAGATGGCCGTCAAGGGCGACTCGGTGACCAACGACAAGAAGGGTGCGGTCCTGGAGACGGGCCTGGAGATCCGGGTGCCCATGTACATCCAGGCCGGCGAGTGGGTCAAGGTGAGCACCGAGACCGGCGAGTTCCTCGGCCGGGCCAAGGCCCCCGAGGCCTGAGCCCGCCGCAGCCTCAGGCGCCGGCCGCCGCCTGCCGGGTGCCCGCCTCGTCCATGCGCCTCAGCTCCCCCGTCCCCCCTCCCGGGCGGCTCGCGGGCTGCAGGGCCTCCAGTGGTCCGTGCTCGGGGATGTCCGCCAGGTCCACCCCCACCACCATGCTCACGCCGGCCTTGCGCATGGTGACGCCGAAGAGACGCTCGCAGTGGGCCATGGTGATCTTGTTGTGGGTCACCACCAGGAACTGGGTGTCGCTCACGTAGTCCCGGAGGACGGCGAGGAAGCGCTCCACGTTGGCGTCGTCCAGGGCGGCGTCGACCTCGTCCAGGAGGCAGAAGGGGCTGGGTCGGGAGCGGAACACCGCCAGGAGCAGGGCCAGGGCGGTGAGGGTGCGCTCGCCGCCGGAGAGCAGGTTGATGGAACGGAGCTCCTTGCCTGGCGGTCGCACCTGGATCTCGATCCCGGCCTCGAGGGGATCCACATCCTCCTGGAGACCCAGCTCGCCCCGGCCCCCCTGGAAGAGGCGACGGATGATGGCCTCGAACTGGAGGCGGACGGCGGCGAAGGTCTCGAGGAAACGTTCCCGGCAGGTCCGGTCCAGCTCCTCGAGGCTGGTCTCCAGGCGCTTCCGCGCCTCCATGAGGTCCTGGCGCTGGCTCTCCAGGAAGGCCTGACGCTGCTCCTGCTCCTCCAGCTCCTCGACGGCCTCCAGGTTCACGGAGCCGAGGCCCTCGAGCTTGCGCCGCAGCTCCGCCAGCTCGGCGGCGGCGGCGGGCCGCTCCTCGGGAGCGGCGAACGGATCCCGGCCCGGGTCCAGCCCGGCGCTCCGGGCCAGGTCCTCCAGGGTCTGGTGGAACTCCTCCTCCACCCCCCGGAGCAGGGTCTCCCGGCCGAGCTGGGCCTTCTGGATCTCCAGGGCCAGGTCCTGCCGCTCCTCCAGGGCCGCCTCCAACCGGCCGCCCTCCCCCTCCAGCTCCTGGCGGAGGGCTTGGCGGCTGGCGGCGATGGCCGCCAGGCGCCGGACCAGCTCCCCCGCCTGCTCCTCCAGCTCCACCTGGCGGCGGCGGGCCTCCCCGGCCGCCACCCGGGCCGCCTCGGACTCCTGGCCCAGCTCCTGGACCCGGGCGGCCAGGCCCGCCAGCTCCTCGGCCAGGCGGGCCGCCTCCTGCCGTCGCCGGCGCTCGGCCTCGAGGTCCGCCCGGTGCCGCTCCTCCAGGTGCCGGCGTTCCTCGGCCAGGCGACTCCGGCCCTCCCGGAGCTCCTGGAGCCGGGCCCGGGCCGCCTCCCAGGCCGCCTCCAGGGCCGTGCTCCCCTCCTCGCCGGACCGCAGCTCCTCCCGGAGGGCCTCCTGCCGGGCCTCGGCGGCTGCCAGGGCGCCCGCCGCCTCCGCCTCCAGTCGGGCGGCCGCGGCGGCCACCTCGTCCAGCTCCCGGGTCTCCAGATCGAGGGCCCGGAGATCCTCCTCCAGGCTCCGGACCCGGGCAGCCAGCTCCCGGCAGCGGGCCTCGGCGGCCTCCCGGGCCGCCATCGCCTGGCGCAGCGTCTGCTCCTCCTCCCGGGCCGCCGTCTCCAGGGCGGCCAGCTCCTCCCGCACAGCCGCCACCCGGCGCCCGGCCGCCTCCCCGGCGGCCTCGGCCCGGGCCAGGTCCCGGGCCGCGGCTTCCCGGCTGTTGCGCCGGGCCAGGATGCCGGCCCCGCCGGCCTCCCGGCCCAGGCCCAGGCGCAGGTGACCGGCCCGGTGCAGCTCGCCCTCGGGGCAGAGGAAGGCGCAGCCGGGGTGGGCGGCGGCCAGGCGCCGGGCGGCCACCGCATCCTCGGCCACGTAGATGCCGCGCAGGAGCGCCGCCAGGGCGCGGCAGCGTGCCGGGTCCCCCGCCAGCAGCTCCGCCAGGGGCCGCACCCCAGGGAGGGGGGCGGTCTCCGCCGCCGCGCCCGGGTCCCAGGCCAGGTCCAGGGCC
>CAYMFV010000459.1:0-2711 GCA_964389745.1 uncultured Planctomycetales bacterium
TGGTGAACGCCAGCCGCTCCATCCTCTGGGCCCACGAGCGGGAGGACCTGGCCCACCTGCCCGGCTGGCAGGAGCAGGTCGAGGCGGCGGTGCAGGAGATGCGCGCCGCCCTGGCACCGGTGACCGGGCCGGCGCCGGGCCGAGCCGGGGAAGCATGAGCGGGCCGGAGCCGAGCGTCGCCGTCCACCACGCCCCCTCCCTGGCGGGGGGCCCCCTGCGCCTGTGGAACCGCCTCCTCCAGGCCCTGGCCCACGCCCACCACCGGGGCTCCGGGTGGCGGGCCCTCCTGGTCCTGGACGAGAACCTGGTCCGGCGGGAGGACCGCTGCCTCCGCTTCCTGACCGCGGCGGGGGACCCGAAGGTCCTGGAGGGCCCGGCGGACGGGGTCCTCCGGCCGGCGGAGCGGGACTCCCTGGCGGCCGCCCTCCGGGACAACCTGCCGCCCGCCGCCGAGGCGGCGGCGGTGATCGACCGCCTCCTGCCCCAGCCGGGGGAGCCGGCCCTGGAGGCCGCGGCCCGCCTGTGGCGGGAGCTCCTGGGCGAGGCCGGCCTCGAGGTCCGGACGGTGGCCGCCGGCGAGGATCCGGGCCCGGCCCCGGCGGCGGTTCTGGCCGGGCCCGACGAGGAGCTCCCCTGGGAGGGCGTCGAGCGCATCCCGCCGCGGGAGATCACCTGGCTCGGCCCCCGGCATCTCCGGGCCCTCCGGGAGCTGGGCCTCGAGCCCGAGCAGGCCCTGGCGGGGGAGAAAGCCCTCCGGGCGGCCCTCGTGCCCCGGCAGGGCGACCGCCTCCAGGAGGCCCTGGCCGCCCTCCGGGCCGACGTGGACCGGCACCTGAAGGTCCTGGAGGCGGCCGCCGAGGAGACCGACCCCGCCCTCCTCGGGGCCTGGACCCGCCTGCGCCGGGAGCTCCGCCGGAGCCTCCAGGGCTTCCAGGAGCGGGCCGACCGCCACGCCCGCTCCCGCCGGGGCATCCGGGGCGCCCGGGTCCACGCCCTCGCCCAGGGTCTGCGGCCCGGGGACAGGCCGCAGGAAGAGGGGCTGTCGCTCCTGATGGCGGCGGCGGCCTTCGGACTCGTGCCCGACGGACTCCACCACCTGCAGGGAGTCGTACGCCTCCTGAGCACACCCGGCGGAGTCCCGAGCTGCCTGCCGGCAGCGCACAAGTGACACCCCTTGTCCCCCCTGGAGATGGCCCACCCCAGCCGGCTACACTCCCCCCCGTGGACGTCATCGCCGTCGTCAACCAGAAGGGTGGGGTGGGCAAGACCACGACCAGCGTCAACCTCGGCGCGGCCCTGGCTCACCGGGGCTACCAGGTCCTGCTCCTCGACCTCGACCCCCAGGCCCACCTCTCGATCTCCTTCGATGCCCTCGCCAGGCCGGAGGAGGCCTCCGTGTACACGGTCCTCCGGGGCGACCACCGGCTGTCGGAGGCCATCCGGGAGACCGGCGTGGAGGGGCTCTGGGTGGTCCCCACCAATCTGGACCTCTCCGGGGCCGAGTCCGAGTTCGCCGAGGCGGACGGGCGGCACTTCCTCCTCCGGGGGGCGCTCGAGGGGCTCCTGGCCGATGGGCTGGAGGCCGACGTGGTGCTCATGGACTGCCCGCCCTCCCTGGGGCTCCTCTCCCTCAACGCCCTCACCGCTGCCGACCGGGTCCTGATCCCGGTCCAGGCGGAGTTCTTCGCCCTCCAGGGCATGGCCCAGCTCCTGGACGTCGTGGGCCGGGTCCAGGAGCGTCTCAACCCCGACCTCGATCTCCTGGGCATCCTGGTCGGGATGTTCTCCCGGCAGCGGAACCTCTCCCGGGAGGTCCTCCACGACCTCCACAGCCACTTCGGGGACCTGCTCTTACGCACCCTGGTCCGGGTGAACGTGCGCCTGGCCGAGGCGCCGAGCCACGCCAAGACCATCTTCGAGTACGACGCCCACTGCCCCGGGGCGAAGGACTTCGCCGCCGTCGCCGGGGAGGTGGAGGAGCGCCTGGGCCTGGCGGCCGCCCCCCGGGAGGAGGCGCCCCAGGCCTCGACCGCGAACGGCGAGCCGGAACCCCGGGCCGCCCCGGAGCCCGTCCCCGAGCCCGCCCCGCCCCGGGAGCTGGAGGAAGGTGCCGCCGGCTGACCTCATCTTCCTGGACGCCAACGCCGGGATCCCGGCCCGGCCCGAGGTCCTCGAGACCTTCCTCCGGGTCGCCCGGGAGTTTCCGGCCAACCCGGCCTCCCTGCATACCCCCGGCCGCCGCGCCCAGGGTGTCCTGGAGGACGCCCGGGAGCAGGTGGCCGCCCTCCTGGGCCGCCGACCCCGGGAGGTCGTCTTCACCAGTGGCGCCACCGAGGGCTGCAACCTGGCCCTCCTGGGCGCCGCCCGGGCCCGCCGGCGCCTCGAGGGCGAGCCGTGTCCCCTGGTCGCCTCCCGGGCCGAGCACCCGGCGGTCCTCGGGCCACTGCGTCTCCTCCAGCAGGAGGGCCACCCCCTACGCCTGGTCCCCCTGGACCGGCACGCTCGGGTCCCGGTGGCGGCCCTCCAGGAGGCGGCCGGGGAGCTCGCCCCGGGTGTCCTGGCCCTGCAGTGGGCCAACAACGAGACCGGCGCCATCCAGGACCTGCCCGCCGCCCTGCCCCTGGCCCGGGGCGGCTGGCACCTGCACTGCGACGCCGCCCAGGGGGTCGGCAAGGTGCCCTGGCCGGAATCCCTGGCCGGCTTCCACACGG
>CAYMFV010000460.1:0-2710 GCA_964389745.1 uncultured Planctomycetales bacterium
GACCCGGGTCTCCACCTCCTGGAGGTAGGCGGTCAGGCTCAGGCGCGGGTCCGGGAGCTGACCGGCCACCACGACCTGCTCCAGGGCGGCGCGCCAGGCCTGGAAGGCGGCCTGGATGTCCGGGTTGCGGGCCTCGGCGACCTCCAGGAGATCCTGGACCGTCGGCTGCTCGGGGAGCTGGCGGACGGCACCGGCCTGGAAGGCCTCCTCCTGGCGTCGCCAGGCGGCTTCACGATCGGGAAATGAGGTCGGGGGGGCGGCGCAGGCGCCGGCCAGGAGGGTCAGGAGCGCCAGGGAGGCGCCGGTCGAGGGCCTGGGCATCGGGTGCAGTTCTGCAGCATGTCGGATCCACCGGAATGAGACCTCGCGGCCATGCCAGCGAGGACGTGAAGGGGAGAATACCAGCGCTCGCGTCGAGAACGCCGGCGGGATCCGGATCAGCAGAGCTGCACGCCGAAGAGGAGATGCCGGCCACGTGGTGGAGCCTTGGGACGCTCGGGCTGGACGCGCTGTGGCTGGCCGCTCGGGACCTCGATGGCCGGGGGCGGGCAGGGCAGCGCCGCCAGGACCAGGACCGGCAGCTCCAGCCCGGACCGGGCCAGGGGCTGGACCGGCCGCGGCTCGTGGATCGGTGCCGGGACCATCTCGCAGCAGCAGCTGCTGGTGATGGCAGGGCCGTCGTCGTCCGCCGGGCTGCCGCCACAGCACCGGGGCGGGCAGGTCTCCCGCACCGGGGCCGGGCAGGCTGCCCCGGCCAGGGGCTGGAGGGCGGTCCCCAGGACGAGGAGACCGGCGGTGATGAGGCGCGCAAACCGCACTTGAATTCGCAGGCTTATAACGGGCGGTCGGGCAGGTCGGCAAGGTCTTTTTTCCCGGGGAGACCGAAACAGGCTCCGCCCCGGGGGGCATAATTCCGCCCCGTGAAGCCGCGTCCCTCCGCCCTGGAACGCTACCTGGTGGCTCCCGAGACCCTCCTGGACCTGCCGCCGGACTGGGCTGGCATCCTGGGCCGGCCGGCGCCCCTGGGGGTGGAGCTGGGCTTCGGCAACGGCGAGTTCCTGGCCTGGTGGGCCCGCCGCTGCCCGGACTGGAACCTGGTGGGTCTGGAGCGGCCCCCCGAGTGCGTGGTCCGGGCCTCGGCCGTCCTCGAGGAGGAGGGGCTCGACAACGTGCGCCTGGTCCGGGGAGATGGTCGCACCCTTCTCCGGGAGCTTTTCGCCCCGGCCTCGGTCCGCCGGGTGGTGGTCCAGTTCCCCATGCCCTGGCCCAAGGAGCGCCACGCCAAGCACCGGGTCACCCGGCCCGGGCTGGCCGCCACCCTGGCCGACATCCTGGAGCCCGGGGGCGAGTTCGAGCTGGTCACCGACCAGGAGTGGTTCGGCCGGGAGGCCTGGGAGGTCCTGGCCGCCGCCGACGCCTTCACCATGACACCCCTGGAGACCGATCCCGAGCGTCCCTTCCGGACACGCTACGAGAGCCGCTGGCTGGCCGAGGGCCGCTCCATCTTCCGCTTCACCGCCCGCCTGGAGCGGCCCCGTCCCGCTCCCCGCCTGTTCCGCTCCACCGCCATGCAGCACGTCCACCTCGAAGCCACTCCCGCCCCGGAGGCCGTGGAGGGCCTGGTCGGGGCCCGCGTCTCCGCCGGCGACCGGGTGGGGGAGGTGAAGGAGGCCTTCACCGCCCGCAACGGCTGGCTGCTCAAGGTGGTGGCCGCCGACGGCTCCTTCTCCCAGGTCTTCTGGCTGCGCCTGGTGTGCCGGAGCGACGGCCGGGGCCTCCTCAAGATCGAGGACCGGCCCCGGCCCTACAACACGCCGGCGGTGGGCTTCCTGGTCGAGGCGGTGGGCCGGCGCCTGGCGGCTGCCTCCGGGGGGGGGCCTAGGGAATCCGGAGGATGAGCTGGATCCGGTACTCCCCGGCCGGCCCGGTGGGAGACTCCCAGACGATGGCCAGCACCTGGGGGGGGAGGGCCGGATTGTCGAGGAGAGCCGTCGCCGGGCGCCACTCGTCCCGGGTGCCGGACAGGAGGGGGAGCAGGCCGGAGGGGTGGCGGAGGGGATCCCAGACCACCAGCCGCCGGGGCAGGGCGCCCGTGCCTTCGCTGGCCAAGCACAGGCGCAGGGGGCCGTCGCCGTGCACGGGTACGGGCAGGCGGTGGCTCACCGCCGGCGGGTTCGGGAAGCCGGATTCGCTGACCTGCGGGCCGGCGGTCGTCCATTCCACCTGCCGGTGGTGGACGTCCACGTCGCCGCCGCCCAGGGGCTCCTCCATCCAGGCGATGGAGAGGCTGTCGGGCCTGTCGTGGCGACTCGTGGCCAGGTTCGGCCGCCGCTCCCAGAGGCTGCGGCCGCGCTTCGGCAGGAGGATCTGGTCGAGGAGGGCGGGCGCCCCGGGGCCGGCCAGGTCCCAGCGCTCCAGGACGATGCGGCCGGTGTCGTTCTTGGGGGTGTACGAAGGCAGGGGATGCCAGGCCCGGGCGAAGATCTCGTAGGCGACGGCCAGGCGGCCGTCGTCGAGGAACACGGCGTCGGGCAACACCTTGCCGCCGGGGGGGCCGCTGGTCTGCCCAGGAGGCAGGTCGAAGGGGATGCCCACGTCCAGCGTCCAGAGGCCGACCCTCGGCCACATATGAAGCTGCGCGCCGATAGGGGAGTGGAGAGTTCGGGTGGTGGCGGGCGATTGTCAGAGAACACAGGCCGCGGGTTGGATC
>CAYMFV010000461.1:0-2700 GCA_964389745.1 uncultured Planctomycetales bacterium
GGGCGCCCCGGGCCTCGGGCAGCCGGGCGCCGAGGATGCAACCCCGCCGCCGGTTCTCCAGGACCTCCAGGGGCACCTCCTGCCGGCTCCCTCCGGGCAGCAGCAGGAAGGCAGGAGCGCCGACCAGGCTCCGGGGATCCACCGGGCCAGAGAGGGGAATGCGGAGCCGCCCCTCCGGCCCCACCTCCAGGAGGGGGAGGCTGCCGTCGGCGACTGCCGGAGCCACCACGGCCAGGGTCTGGTCCCGGGCGCCGGTGCCGGCCAGGGCGTCCTCGGCGCTGGCCGGCAGGGTGGTGAAGGCGAAGACCCGGTCCCCCACCAGGGCCCGGCCGTCCACGGCGGTGATCGCGGCCAGGTGCGGGACGCCCCGGAGGACCAGGAGGTGCCGGCGCCCGGGCTTCAGGGTCCCGTCGCCCAGATCCGGGCGCCGGGGCAGGACCGACCGGATCAGGATCTGCCGGCCCGAGACCTCGCAAGACACCGGCACCGGGCGCTCCCCCTCCGGGGCCAGGACCACGGCGCCCGGACGCAGGGGTGCATTCAGGCGGTGGTCGAACTCCACCACCAGGATCTCGTCCAGGACCACCGGGCGGCCATCCTGGCCCGGTGCCCGGAGGACCCGGAGGCCCGGCTCGCCGCCGGGGTTGCAGGCCAGCAGGAGCAGGCCCGGGAGCCAGAGCTCCCGGGCCCGGCAACGCGGCGCCGTCCGGCGCACGCCCCTCCCTCCTACCAGGCGAAGGGGATCTTCAGGTAGTCCAGGGCCGGCCGCTCGCTGTTCAGTCCGACGCCCAGGTTCATGGCATCGATGTCGAAGGTGAGACGGAAGCGGATGAAGCGCTTGCCCTTCATCACCGGATCACCCGCATCGGCCACCCAGGCCGTGAAGGAGGCGGGATCCGGCACGTTGGAGCCGGCCGTACCCTCGTCGGCCCCCTGGAACTCGATGCGCACCAGGGCGTTGTCGGGGAGCCGGTCCTTGAAGCCCGAGGTGTCGACGCGGAAGAAGCGCTTGCGGATCGACCAGGTGGAGCCCAGGAAGGAGCGCATGTCCCCGTCGGCGACCCGGGTCGTCAGGACCAGGCGGTCCATGGTGCCGAGGTAGCTCGCCTCGACGATCTGGAAGCCCGCCGTGCCAGCGATGTCCGGGACCACGTCGTAGCCGACCAGGAGCTGCGGGTCGTGCTGGTAGATCTCCGGCAGGCCGTAGACCGCCGCCGCACCGTCCACCACCAGGCTCTGGGCACCGAAGGTCACGGCCCCGGTCCCGCCGGTGATCAGGTCGGCGCCGGGCACCACCCGACCGCCGGCGCTGAGGACGTTGCCGAGCTGCCCCGGCGTGCTGATGTCGGTGCCCTCGAAGCGCAGCAGGGTGCTCCCGTAGTCCGGGTAGGGCGGGTTGCCGGCGCTCGGGTTGCGAAGCAGGGCCAGGCCGGTGTCGATCCAGTGGCTCTGGACCTGGCTCTTCGGCCCGTAGAAGGGGATGAGCACCACCGCCGCGGGCTCGGTGTAGGCGTCCAGGACGTCCTCGAGGAGGTCGGTGTTGACCTCGGCCGTGGCCGAGTTGCCCCGGATGTACCAGTCCACCGCCGCCTGGATGTCCGGGTGCCAGGCGATGTCCTGGGCCGGATCCGGGACGTGGATCTGGACGATGCCGTTGGCGCCGGCACCACCCCGGCCGGCCATGAAGTCGCTGTTGCCGTCCTTGTCGCCGTTCGTATGGGTGATGAGCCGGCTCACGCTCCAGCCCCGGCGCCCACCGATGGCCTGGACCACCTCGGCCTCGCCGAGATCGCTGACCGGGTCGCTGATGCTGCCCTGGGCCAGGGGCCCGGTCCCGAAGTCGATCCGGGACAGGTCGAGGCCGGTGGCGCTGTGCAGGACCAGGTGCCCGCCGGAACCACCGCCGGAGCCCGAGACCTGGTTGAAGGTCTTCCAGAGGGACTCGCCGCCGGCGCCGGAGCCGCCGTTGGCCTTCACCTCGGCGTCCGGGCCGAGGATGATCGGGCCGATGGCCATGACGAGGAGCTGGCCGCCGCCACCGCCGCCGGGGGCTCCCTTCAGGTAGTCCACGGTGGTGCCGTTCGGCCAGGTCGAGTCGGGGTAGAAGCTGCTGATGGGGTCGAGGAAGCAGTCCCCGTCCAGGTCCAGGCGGATCACGATGGTCGTGTCGCCGCTGGCCCCGCCGCCGTAGCCGGCCCAGGGAGCCAGGAGCTCGCCCCGGGTGACGGTGCCGTCGGCGTTGAAGCGCCGGCCCCAGAAGTCGTCCTCGGTGCCGCCGGCGGTGAGGGGCGCCGGGTTCGTGAAGCCCGGATCCGGGCCGAGCTGGGGCAGACCGAAGAAGAAGGGCGGGTCGTCGCCGCTGGTCCAGAGCGGGTCGAAGCCGTCGGAGTCGTCCTTGCTGCCATCGGCCACCTCCTGGCCCACGTCCTCCATGCCCCAGGGGCCAGTGGTGAAGGGGCCAAAACCCGGCATGCAGGTGCCCGGAGGCAGGACGGTGTAGGGGTCGCCGGGCACACCGGGCGGATCGTTGGCCGTGGCATTGAAGTTCGTGCCCCGGAGCCCGTCCTCGGCGCCGACGAAGTAGCTCTCCAGGAAACCCGGGTTGAGCACCGGGTCGAACTTCGTGTGCCGGTCGAAGCGCACGTCGGGGCCGGCGTCGTCGTACTCCTTGGGCACCGGCCAGCGGTCCCAGGTGACGGC
>CAYMFV010000462.1:0-2690 GCA_964389745.1 uncultured Planctomycetales bacterium
GGGGTGGGCCGGGCCGGCCGGGAGCGGAGCCAGGAGCCCAGGAGGAGGAGGCCGGCGAGGAGGGCCAGGAGGCCGGTGGGCAGCCGCCAGGGCAGGTCGCCGGCGGGCGCCGGCGGGGGGGGCTCCGGGGGACCGGGCGGCCCCGGAGGCAGGCAGGTGCCGACCTCCAGGCGGGCGCCACCCGGCAGCGCTACGGGGCCGAGCACGAAGGCCCGGGCCCGGAGGCGGCAGCGCTCCAGGATCCGCCCGCCGTCCTGCCAGCGCTCGACGCCGAGCGGCTCGACCACGAGGGGCGCCAGGACCCGGGGGTCCCAGGGGGGGGGCGAGTCGGCGCCGGGCCAGGCCCGGAGGACCTCCAGGGCGAAGGGGGCGCCGAAGTCCACCGGCTCGGCCGGGGGCCGGACGAGGAGGGCGCCGGGGGCCAGGTTGGGGAGCGGCGGCGCGTCCTGGCCCCTGTCGCAGCCGCTGGCCAGGAGGGCGCCCGCCACGAGCACGGCAGCCGGCCAGGCCCTCATCGCTTCCGGTCCCGGAGTTCCCGGCGGTGGAAGAAGTCGAGGAGGGGGCGCGACACCGGGTCCCGGACCCGGCGGGCGGGCACCGGCAGGTCCAGGAGGTCGGCGCCGGCGCCGCGGATGGCGGCGGCCGTCCGCTGCCGCCAGGCGGCCACCCGGCCCCGCCAGGCCTGGCGGACCCGGGGATCGGCCCAGTCCACGACCCGCGTGCTGCCGTCCTCCGGGTCCCGGAGCCGGACCATCCCCCCGCCCAGGGGGGGGGAGAGCTCGGGCAGGAGCAGGCGCACGGCGACGACGTCGTGGCGCCGGGCGCACCAGGCGAGGGCCCGGGGCAGCTCCGGCAGGAGGAAGTCCGAGAGGACGAAGAGGATGGCGTGGCGGCGCAGGGCCCGGCCGGCCAGCTCCAGGCCCGGGCCCAGGTCGGAGCCCGAGCCCGCCGGCAGGGCCAGGCAGTCCCGGACCACCCGCAGGGCGTGGGCGAGGCCCGGCTCCGGGCGGACGAAGCGCCGGACCCGGCCGGCACAGGCGATGAGCCCGACCCGGTCCTGGTTGCGGACCGCCGCCAGGGCCAGGGCGGCGCAGGCCCGGGCCGCCACCTGCCGGGCCGTCCACGGGCCCCAGGCGACGTTCATGGAGGGCGACAGGTCGAGGAGGAAGCAGAGGGTGCGCTCCCGCTCCTCGACGAAGGTCTTGACGTGGGGCCGGCCGTAGCGGGCGGTGACGTTCCAGTCCACGCTCCGGGGGTCGTCGCCGGGGACGTACTCCCGGACCTCCTCGAACTCGACGCCGGTGCCGTGGAAGACCGAGCGCCAGCCGCCGGCCAGGACGCCGGTGACCAGGCGCCGACTGCGGGCCTCGATGCGCCGCACCTCGGCGAGGAGTTCCTGGAGCTCGGCGGCGTGGGGATCCGCGGCCATGGCGGGGCGCTTCAGGGCACCGGCACCGCGTCCAGGATCCGGCCCACCAGGTCCTCGGAGGAGAGCCCCTCGGCCTCCGCCTCCCAGGTGGTCACCACCCGGTGGCGGAGGACGTCCGGGGCCACCGCCTTGACGTCCTGGGGCGTCACCCAGCCCCGGCCCGCCAGCAGCGCCCGGGCCCGCCCCGCCTGGACCAGGGCCAGGGAGGCCCGGGGCGAAGCGCCGTAGAGGAGCAGGGGCCGGAGCTCGGCCAGCCCGGCGGACTCGGGCTCCCGGGTGGCGAAGACCAGGTCCACGATGTAGCCCCGGACCTCGTCGGCCACGTGCACCTCGTCCAGGAGCTGCCGGGCCGCCAGGACCTGCTCGGGGCTCGCCACCTGCCGGGCCCGGGGCAGGTCGCCGGTCCGGGCCATGCGCTCCATGACCGCCAGCTCCTCCTCCCGGTTCGGGGTGGGGACCAGGATCTTGAGCATGAAGCGGTCCACCTGGGCCTCGGGCAGGGCGTAGGTGCCCTCCAGCTCCAGGGGGTTCTGGGTGGCGAGGACCAGGAAGGGCTCGGGCAGGGGCCGGGTATCCCCGGCCAGGCTCACCTGCCGCTCCTGCATGGCCTCGAGCAGGGCCGACTGGACCTTGGCCGGGGCGCGGTTGATCTCGTCGGCCAGGAGGAAGTTGGCGAAGACCGGCCCGGGGCGGACGCTCCACTCCCCGGTGCGGGGCTGGTAGACCTGGGTGCCCAGGAGGTCGGCGGGCAGGAGGTCGGGGGTGAACTGGATGCGCCGGAAGCTGCCGCCCACGGCCCGGGCCAGGGACTCGGCGGCCAGGGTCTTGGCGACCCCGGGGACGCCCTCGAGGAGCAGGTGGCCGTCGGCCAGCAGCCCGACCAGCATGCCCTGGAGGAGGGCCTCCTGGCCGACGATGACCCGGCGGACCTCCTCCAGCACCTCCCCGAGGAAGGCGGTCTCCCGCTGGATGCGGTCGGTGACGGCGGCGACGTCGGTCACGGGGTGGCGATGGGAAGCGGGCCCGACAAGACCTTAGCCGCCGCCCCGGCCGGGTGCGGCCAGGCCCGGGAGAGGCTGTCCCGGGCGGCCTCGGGGAAGGGCAGGAAACCGGCGCCGCCGAATCCAGCAGGAGCCGCCGCCCTCTTTGTGGAACGGGGCCGCGGCGGCAGCGTAGTGGGGCCGATGGACGGTCCCCGCCTCCCCCGCCTGCTCCTGCTCCCCCTCGTCGGTGATGAAAAACACCGAGTCCCCCTTCACCC
>CAYMFV010000463.1:0-2687 GCA_964389745.1 uncultured Planctomycetales bacterium
GCCGTGGGCTCGGGCCTATCCTCTGCCGGCCATGCGTTCCCTGCCGCCGGTCCTCCTCCTCGCTATCGCCCTGCTCCTGCCGGGAGCCGCGAGCCTCCGCCCCCCCCGGTCCGGGGAGGATCGCCCCCGCATCCTGGTGGCCAACGACGACGGCATCGACTCCCCGGGCCTCCACGCCCTGGTAGAGGCCCTGGCGCCCCTGGGCGAGGTGGTGGTCTGCGCACCTGACGGCAACCGCTCCGGCGCCAGCCACTCCTCCCAGGCCCTGGGCGGCCCCATGGAGGTCCGGGAGCGGAGCATTCCCGGCGCCGTCCAGGCCCTGGCGGTGGACGGCAGCCCCGCCGACGCCGTCCTCTTCGGGCTCCTCCAGCTCGGAGGTGAAAGAGGCTTCGACGTGGTGGTCTCGGGCATCAACCACGGCGCCAACGTGGGCGACGTGGCCCACTACTCCGGCACGGTGGGCGCCGCCATGGAGGCCGGCTACCGGGGCATCCCGGCGGTGGCCGTCTCCCAGTCGGGACGCCGCCGGGACCACGAGCTGGCGGCCCGCTTCACCGCCGCCTTCGTGGCCCGGCTCCTGGCCGAGGAGGACGCGCCCCGGGGCGTCGTCTGGTCCATCAACGTGCCCGCCGTCGAGGTCCAGGGCGTCGTGGCCGTGCCCATGGGCGGCTCCTTCGTGCACGTGGACGGCTTCGCCCGGGAGGCGCCGGGGGAGGGCCTGGCCGGCCGCTGGCGGGCCCGGGTCTCCTTCCCCCGGGAGGCACCGCCGGGCAGCGACACCGCCGCCTGGCTGGCCGGGCAGGTGACGGTCACGCCCCTGCGCTGCGACTGGACCGACGCGGAGGCCCTCGCCGACCTCCGGGAGTGGCTGCCGGCCCTGCCCGCGACGCCGGCCGCCCGCTGACCTCGCCGCCGCCCCCCCCCCTCAGGGGTGGGTGTCGAACCAGGCGTCGTAGAACCAGCGGGTGCAGCTCACGGTCAGCGTCCGGTAGCCCTTCAGGTCCAGGTGGATGGCGTCGAACAGGGCCTCCGGCGGGCTCGGCAGGCTCGGGTCGCCGCCGGCGAAGGGGCGCCAGCCCTGGGGCTCGTTGCCGGGCCGGGGCAGGGTCCAGGGAGGGATGCCCAGGGAGGCGTAGCCGTGGCTGTGCTGCATCAGGCCCCAGTGGTTGATGAAGTGCACCCGGGACTGGCCGGCCGCCCAGCGGGCCAGGCGGGCGGACATGCGCAGCATGGCGTCGTTGAGCTGGACGGGCGTCGGCCGGCCCATGAGCTGCCACAGGGCGGCGTAGTAGGGATCGGAGAGGCGCAGCTCCTCGAAGTTCGGGTAGTCGTAACCGACCAGGACCACCTGGAGCCCTGGATCCCAGGCCAGGACGTGACCGACGACTGTGGTGACATCGTTCTCGATCTGCTGGAAGAGGGCATCCTCCTGGGCCTGGGTGAGGTGGAGGCTCCAGCCGCCCAGGAAGTCGTTGCCGCCGATCTGGAGGTGGACCAGGTCCACGGTGGGATGGGCCTGGAGGGCGGCGTCGATCATCGCCAGCCAGGCCGGGGTCGCCCATTCGGCGGCGGTGCTGCCGGCGAAGGCCGTCGTGTCGCCCACCTCCACCTTGTCGCCGTGGCCGAAGCGGGCGAAGGCCCAGGAGAGGGAGCGGGTCGCCCAGACGGCCTCGGCCCAGGAATCGCCGACGACGAGCACCCGCTCCACCGGCGCCTGGGCGTGCCCGCGGGCCGCCAGGGGGGGGAGGAGGAGCAGGGCGGCGAGGGCCAGGCAGAGGCGGCGGCTCGGCATGCTGCCAGCATAGACCGGGGCGCGCCTAAGATGGGGCTGGAGGCGTCCCTTGCTCGGCCCGGTCCTCGACTTCGGTCTGCTCTTCGTGTCGGTGGCGGGAGCCACCCACGCGCTGCTCTACAAGCGCGATCCCCGGGCCAGCCTCGGCTGGATGGTGGCCTGTCTGGCCCTGCCGGGAGTGGGGACCCTGCTCTACGCCGCCTTTGGCGTCAACCTGGTGCGCACCCGGGGTCGCCGCCTGCGCCGGCGCTGGCCCTTCTTTCCCACGCCCCTGGTCGAGGACGTGCCCGAGGAGGTCGAGGAGGCTGCCGCCCTCCCCCCCCCAGGGGTCGGGCGCCGGGACCTCGACCCCCGGGAGAAGGACCTCGCCCGGATCGGCGAGCGGGTGGCCCGGCTGCCGCTCCTGCCCGGCAACGCGGTCGAGCCCCTGGTCAACGGCGAGGAGGCCTACCCGGCCATGCTCGAGGCCATCGCCACGGCCACCGAGCGGGTCTTCCTCTGCACCTACATCTTCGAGACCAACGACACGGGCCGCCGCTTCGTCGAGGCCCTGGCCGCCGCCGGGCGCCGGGGGGTGGACGTCCGCGTCCTGGTGGACGGGGTGGGGGAGCACTACTCCCGGCCCCGGGCGGCCCGCCTCCTGGCGGCCGCCCCGGGGGTGCAGGTGGAGCGCTTCCTGCCGCCCTCCCTGCTGCGCCCGCACCGGACCCTCAACCTGCGCAACCACCGCAAGATCCTGGCGGTGGACGGCCGGGTGGCCTTCACCGGCGGCATGAACCTGGGCGGCCGCCACATGCTCACCACCGACGGCCGGCGGCGGGTGGCCGACGTCCACTTTCGCGTCCGGGGCCCGGTGGTGGCCCAGGTGGAGCAGGCCTTCCTCGAAGACTGGCAC
>CAYMFV010000464.1:0-2684 GCA_964389745.1 uncultured Planctomycetales bacterium
GGTAGGAGACGTAGGCACCCTGGTCGGCGATGATCAGGGTGCGCTCGAACTGGCCCGTCCGGGCGGCGTTGATCCGGAAGTAGGTGGACAGCTCCATGGGGCAGCGCACCCCGGGCGGCACGTAGACGAAGGAGCCGTCGCTGAACACCGCCGAGTTGAGGGCGGCGAAGTAGTTGTCGGTGGGGGGGACCACCGAGCCCAGGTAGCGGCGCACCAGCTCGGGGTGCTCCCGGACCGCCTCGGAGAAGGAGCAGAAGAGGATGCCCATCTCGCCCAGCTTCTCCTTGAAGGTGGTAGCCACCGAGACGCTGTCGAAGACCGCGTCCACGGCCACCCCGGCCAGGACCTCCTGTTCCCGGAGGGGGATGCCGAGCTTCTCGTAGGTGCGGAGGAGCTCGGGGTCCACCTCCTCGAGGCTCTGCGGGCCGTCCTGGGCGCGGCGGGGGGCGGAGTAGTAGACGATGTCCTGGTAGTCGATCGCCGGGTAGCGGACCATGGCCCAGTGGGGCTCGGTCATGGTGCGCCAGTGGCGCCAGGCCCGGAGCCGCCACTCCAGGAGCCAGTCGGGCTCCTCCTTCCGGGCCGAGATCAGGCGGATGACGTCCTCGTCGAGGCCCGGGGGGACCCGGTCCTCCTCGATGTCGGTGACGAAACCGTGCTCGTACTCCCGGTTGACGAGATCCTCGATGGGCTTGGAGGTCATGGCAGGCGCAGCAGGGGAGGTCAGACCGCCTGGGGAAAGGGGCCCGGGCCGCCGCCGGGCAGAAGATCCAGGAGGGTCAGGCGCCGGAGGGCGCCGGCCAGGGCCCGGTTGAGCCGGCGCATGGGTTCCCGGGACGGACAGCCCGCCTCGTGGGCGCAGGGTTCCGTGGACGCCGGCGCACAGGCGGTCACCCCGATGGGCCCCTCCAGGCAGGTGACCACCTCGTCCAGGGTGATCGCCCGGGCGGGGCGGGCCAGGAGGTAGCCTCCCCGGGCACCCCGGACCGAGCGCAGGAGGCCGGCCCGGGCCAGGGCCTTGAGGACCTTGCTCACGGTGGGGGCTGGGAGCCCGGCCTGGCGGGCCAGGACCCGGGCGCTGTGGGGCGTGCCCTCGGGAGCCCGGGCCATCCAGGCGAGGAGGACGATGCCGTAGTCGGTCTGGCGGGCGAAGCGGAGCATCGGAGCCGACCTGGAAAGGGTACTCTCCCGGTCCGGTTTCTTCCCTAGGTGCTCCCGGCGCCCCTTCAAGCGCTATCTTCCTGTCCGCCGTGCCTTCCGCCCCCGACGTCCTGGAGACCTTCCCGAACCCCCGGCCGGGCCGGGCCTTCCTGGTGGAGAGCGTGACGCCGGAGTTCACCTGCGTCTGCCCCCGGACCGGCCAGCCGGACTTCGCCACCCTGCGGCTCCGCTACGTCCCCGGGCCCCGCTGCGTGGAGCTCAAGTCCCTGAAGCTCTACCTGTGGGGTTTCCGGCAGGAGGGGCACTTCCACGAAGACGTGACCAACCGGATCCTGGACGACCTGGTGACCCTCCTCGAGCCGGTGTGGATGGAGGTCCGGGGGGAGTTCCACGTGCGCGGCGGCATCGCCACCACGGTCACCGCCCGGCACGGCCGGCGGCCGGAGGAGCTGGAGGGGGTGGAGCCGGCGCCCTGGCCGGGGCCCTGACCCAGCCCCCGAAATCTGGCCCCACTTGCTGGAGGCGATCTCGACGGGGCCCTGTAACCCCCGCCAGGCCGCCCGTCCTTGTCGTGGAGAGGCGATGGTGGGACGGTTCCGGGCCGCGGGTGGCCGACCCGGGGGGCGTGCGCCCGGGGCCCTGACCCGGGGGCCCGAGGTCCGTCCCGGGATTCCCGGTGGCAGCACCTCCAGCAAACGGGGCCAGCTTCCCGGTCAGGGTTCCCGGCGCCGGGCCAGGACCAGCCGGTGCCCGCTGCCCACGGCGAAGAGCAGCGGCGCCGCCACCACCTCGAAGCCCGCGGCCGCCACCACCTCCTCCATCTCCCGCCGGGACAGGGTGTGCTTCGGCCGCTTGCCCCGGAAGCGCACCTGGAAGGCCCGCAGGCGGTTCTTGAGGGTGCCGGCGTCGAAGTAGCTGAAGATCACCCAGCGCCCGGCCACCCGGAGGACCTCGGCCAGGTGCCGGCGCCGGTCCTCCCGGGTAGTCAGGTGGTGGTTCAGGCGCATGGAGAAGACCAGGTCCACGGCCTGGTCGGCGAAGGGCAAGGCGGTGCCGGAGGCCCGGACACGGTCCCGGGCGCGGCCCTGGCGATCCAGCTCCCGGCCCAGCTGGAGCATGGAGCGGCTGTAGTCCGCCTCCACCACCCGGCCACCGGCCGCCGCCAGGAGCCCCAGGTGGCGACCCCAGCCGCAAGGCAGGTCCAGGATGCTCTCCAGGGGCCCGGTGCGCTGGAAGAAGGTGCCGAGGATGCGGCGCTCCCGTTGGTCGCTCCAACGGCGATGGGTCTTCTCGTACTCCTCCAGGTACTCCTGGGCACCCTCCGGGGAGTCGTACATGGCGAGGCGGCGCGGGTCGGTCATGGCCGGTGCTGGCAGGCAGGATAGCCCCAGGGATCGGACGGCCGGTGGCCGGTGTTCACCGCCAGGAGGTAGAGGGCGATGCGCAGGGCCTTCTGCACCGCCGCGGACCGCCGGCGCAGGGCCGCCGGCGGCAAGGGGGGGGAGCCAGGACCGGTGTCGGCG
>CAYMFV010000465.1:0-2667 GCA_964389745.1 uncultured Planctomycetales bacterium
CCCAGGGCCCGGGCCACCTTGTCGGCCCGCCGGGGGAAGCCGCCGCCCAGCCGGAGAAGGAGGTCGGGGACCGGGGCCCCGGAGGCGTCCCGGACCACACCGGCCAGGGTCCGGCCCCGGCGCAGGGGGATGGTCGCCGGCAGGCCCGTGGCCTCGTCGGGGCGGACATCGTCGAGCTGCTCGGGAACGTAGCCGGGCAGGGCGAGGACCAGGCTGTGGGGCCCGGTGTGGTCGGTCAGGCCGGCGAAGGCCCCGTCGGCGCCGGTGAACTCCAGGGGACAGGTGTCCGGGGCGGCGCCGGCCACGTTCCGGGCCGGGTCGAAGGCCGGGTCGGCCGGCACGTAGCGGACCGCCACGCCTGCGAGAGGCAGGCCGGTGTCGGCGTCCACGACCACGGCGCCATAGGCGTAGGTGGCCGTGGAGGTCAGGGGCGGCGGCACCTCCTCGCCGCCCTGGTCCCGACCCAGGGGCAGCCGGCCGGCGGCGGGGCCCTCGGGCCCCCGGGGGTGGACCTCCAAGGCGACGGTGCCCGGGGGCAGGCTCCCGGCGGGCAGGGCCAGGCGCAACCTCCCGAGGGGGGCGTGGCGGCGCCAGGCCCGGAGGCTGGCACCGGTCAGGGGCTGGCCCAGGGACCGGCCGGTGGCGTCCACGGGCTGCAGGGCCAGGGAGGCGTACTCTAGGCTCGTCCCCAGGGGACTGGCCAGGGCCACGGTGAGCTGGACGGGACCGTTGGCCGCCGGCTCGGGGAGGGCGCTCCGGCCGTTCCCGGGCGCCGGGGAGGCCTCGGAGCGGACCCGGGGGCTCCGGCCCGCCGGCTCGGTGGCGGCGGCGACCCGGGGGCCGCCGGGGCCGGGGGCCGCCATGCCCCCGGCCGGAGAAGAGGACTCGCCGCCCCGCAGCCACCAGCTGGCGCCCAGGGCGCCGGCCACGGCTGCGGCCACGGCCAGGCGGCGGAGGAGGCGCTGGCGACGGCGCAGGGTGTGGATCGGGGCGGACGCCCCACCGGAATGGAACGGGGCTCCTGCCCCTTGGGCCCGTTCCTCGGTGAGGACGGCCTCGATCCGCTGCCAGATCCGCTCCTCATATCCTTCCCGCAGGGGCGGGAGGTCCTTGAAGGGGTGCTTGTTCACGATTCGGACCTCCAGGTCTCGCCCTCGAAGCCGTCCAGGATCCGGCGCAGCTTGATGCGCCCCTCCTTCAGGCGGAGGTAGACCAGGCTCTCGGAGATGCCGCAACGGCGGGCGATCTCCGGGGCACTGCGATTCTCCATGTAGCGCATGCGTAGAATGGGGCCCTCGGGCTCGGGCAGGCGATCCATGGCCTGGCGGATGATCTGTCCCGACTCCGGGAGTTCCGGCTCCTGCCAGGCGTCCTCGTCCCGCAGGGTGAAGAGCCGCAGTTCCCGGTACTTGCGCCGCAGCCAGGTGCTGATGTGTCGGCGCGCGATTCCCATGAGCCAGTCATCCGGCCCGCCACGGGCCGGGTTGTAGGTTCCAATCTTGCGAACCCCTTCGGCGAAGATCTCAGCCACCATGTCCTCGATGTCCTGGGTTCCCGCATGGGTCCGGTGCCAGGCGTGGCGCAGGATCCGCTGTAGGAGACGGTCATAGACCATTCTCCAGGTCTCGGCATCCAGGCGCCGGAAGGCTTCCCGGTCCGGCTTGGGAACCGTGGACATGGTGGTATTCGCTTCCTGGCGGGCTTTCCCCAACTTTTTTTTCGGCCTGGAGCAGGGTCCGGAGGGCCGGAGCGCAGTCTACGGGCGCCGTGGCCGCCGGCATCCTCCTCCTCCAGGGCTTCCCAGGCGTGGTATTCTTGGCTCTGGCGGGGCTTCCCCCGGCTCCGCGCCCATCCCCCAAGCAACCTGGTTCCCCTCACCATGTCCGTCGTGCGCAGCCGCGTCGACCGGCCCCTGCCGGCCCTGGTGGCCATCTTCTCGGTCCTCACGGTGATGGTCCTGACCCTGGCCCTGCTGCCGGCCGCCCCCTCCGGCCAGGCCCGAGGCCGCAGTCTCGAGACCCCGGCCACCGGCCCCCTCCTGGCCGCCGGGGATCCTGCTTCCCAGCAGCGACGCTGACCGGCCGCGGCGGCCGGCGGCTCGCCCCTAGACCCTGGCGCCCGTCTCCAGGGCCGCCAGGATGTGCTGCACGCAGGCCTCGGGGCTCCGGCCGCTGGTGTCCACGTGGATCTCGGCCTGGCGGTAGAGGGGGATGCGCTCGGCCAGGAGGGCCTTCAGGCGCTCCATGGCCCGGGGCTGGCCCTGCATGGGCCGCAGGTCCCCCTGGGCCACCACCCGGTCCCAGTGGTCCTGGGGGTCGGCCCGGAGCCAGACGGTCCGGCAGGTGTTGCACAGGCGCTCGAAGGTCCGGGGAGAGGCCACGAGACCCCCGGGAACGGCCAGGACGCCGGCCCCGGTCCGGGCCAGCCACTCTTCCAGGGCCTCCTGCTCCAGGCGGCGGTAGCCGGCACCGCCGTGCAGCTCGAAGATCTCGGCCACGGACAGGCCGGCCCGGCGGGCGATGAGCTCGTCCAGCTCGGAGAAGGGGAGCTCCAGTCGCTCGGCCAGCATCCTCCCCACGGTGCTCTTGCCGCCCCACCGCGCGCCGAGGAGCTATCTCTTTCACCCTTCTGTCGCTGCGCCCGCGGCGCGTATGTGTCATACCGGTG
>CAYMFV010000466.1:0-2659 GCA_964389745.1 uncultured Planctomycetales bacterium
TTCGTGGACGGCCTCCGCCTCGCCGGCCCGCCCCGGCTGCGAGCCGGCAGCGCCCGCCTGGAGGTGGAGGAGCTGCACTGGTACGGGCCGGAGGACTTCGGTGCCCGCCTGCGTTTCGAGGGCGGCGGTGGCATCCTCGAGGACCTGCAGCTCGCCGGCGCCCGGGGCGAGGCCGTGGTGGATCCCCAGGGCATCCGGGTCCGCCCCTTCTCTGCCCATCTCCTGGGCGGGCTGGTCACGAGCGACCCGCCGGCGGAGGCGGAGGGAGAAGCGGGCGAGGAGGGCCTCCTGCACCTGCGCTTCGCCCCTGGCCCGCCCCTGCGCTTCCGTCTCTACGTCCAGGACCTCTCCCTGGAGCGCATGCGGGAGGAGCTGGACCTGGCGGCGGGCCTGGCGGGTCTGGTCTCCGGTCATCTCGACATGGCCAGCAGCAGCCCGAGTCCCCTGGACTATGGCGGCCAGGGCGAGCTGCACATCGCCAACGGGGCTCTGGGCGCGGTGCCGGTGCTCAAGGACGTGTGGCGCGCCGCCGGCGTCCGCCCGCCCCAGTTCCACAGCGGCCACATCCGCTTCAGCACGAACACCCAGGCAGCCCGGGGCACGGTGCGCATCCACGAGTTCCGGCTCCAGCACGAGCTCCTGGAGGCCTTCGGCAAGGGCTGGATCGACATGGACGGCTACCTGCGCCTGAAGGTGACGGTGCGCACCTTCTCCGTGTTCGGACGTCTGCCCCTGGTCAAGGACCTCCTGGACGTGCTCCTGGAGCAGGACGTCTTCGGACCGATGGAGCAGCCGGTGATCACCCACCGGGCCTACGGCAAGCTCACCGGCACCGAAAGGGCACGCCATCCCTTCCCCCTCTGGGCTCCGGCCCCCCCCTGGCCCGACTGGCGCCCGTCCCCGATCCTGCCTCAGGGCGCCGACCTGGGCGCAGGCCTCTAGAATCGGTGCTTCCCCCCCGTCGCCCGGCACCCCGTTCCCTTCCCGCTTCGCACTGACCCGACCATGCTCCACGCCGTCATCATGGCCGGAGGCTCCGGCACCCGTTTCTGGCCGGCCAGCCGCACCCGGCTGCCCAAGCAGCTCCTGCCCATCACCGGCGGCCTGCCCATGCTGGCCGAGACGGTGAACCGCCTGGATCCCCTCGTCCCCCCCGAGCTGACCTGGATCGTCACCAACGCGGAGCAGGTGGAAGGGGTGCACCGGATCTGCCCCCAGGTGCCCGAGGAGAACATCCTGGTGGAGCCCTGCGGGCGCAACACGGCGGCCTGCGTGGGCTTCGCGGCGACGGTGATCCGCCACCGGGACCGGGAGGCGACCATGGCAGTCCTGCCGGCGGACCACTGCATCTCGCCGGTGGACGCCTTCCACCGCAGCCTGCGGGCCGGCGAGGCCGCCGCCGCCCGCCGGGACACCTTCGTCACCTTCGGCATCGCCCC
Organism: uncultured Planctomycetales bacterium; assembly: GCA_964389745.1. Classification (GTDB taxonomy): domain Bacteria; phylum Planctomycetota; class UBA1135; order UBA1135; family UBA1135; genus CAYMFV01. The sequence continues at coordinate 1,440 of CAYMFV010000466.1, forward strand.
GACCTGGCCGGCCACCGGCTACGGCTACATCCGCCGGGCCGGGAAGGTGGGCGAGTACGAGGGTGTCGAGTGCTACGCCGTGGACTCCTTCACCGAGAAGCCCGACGCGGAGACCGCCGCCCGCTTCCTGGAGGAGGGCGTCTACTTCTGGAACTCGGGCATCTTCGTCTGGCAGACGGACACCATCCTGGGGGCCATCGGCACCCACATGCCCGAGCTCGCCGCCGGGCTCCAGGCCATCCACGAGGCCGTGGGTCGGGAGGACTTCGCCCGGGTCGTGGCCGAGGTCTATCCCCGGCTGCCCGCGGTGGCCGTCGACGTGGGCATCATGGAGAAGGTCACGGGTGTCGTGGTCCTGGCCGCCCCCTACCGCTGGAGCGACGTCGGTTCCTGGAAGGCCCTCTACGAGGAGCTGCCCCGGGACGAGGCGGGCAACGCCGCCGTCTTCCCCGCCGGGGGCATGCTCCTGGCCGAGGATGCCCGGGGCGTGCTCGCCTGGTCCACCGAGCCCCAGGTGGTGGCGGTGCTGGGACTCGACGACGTGGTGGTGGTGCGCACCGCCGATGCCCTCCTGGTGGCCCGGCGGGACCGGGCCGAAGAGGTGAAGCGGCTGGTGGAACGCCTCCGGGATGCAGGGCGGGACGACGTCCTCTGATCCCCAGCCATGGCTGGCCGCCGCATCCTGGCCGTGGACTACGGGGCGAAGCGCACCGGCCTGGCGGTGAGCGACCCCCTGGGCATCGCCGCCCATCCCCTGGATCCGGTGGTCACCACCAGCTTCGAGGAGACCGTCGCGGCGGTGGTGGCGGCGGCCGTGGAGCGGGAGGTTGCCGTCGTCCTCGTGGGCATGCCCTACCTCCGTTCCGGCCTGGAAGGGGCAGCAGCCAGCCGGGTGCGCCTCTTCCTCCGGGAGCTGCGCCGGCGGCTGCCGGCGACCATCGCCGTCGTCGAGCGGGACGAGCGCTACACCACGACCGAGGCGGAGCGCCTGTGGCGCCAGGCCGGGATCGAGCGCCGCAAGGCCAAGCCCTTCCTGGACAGCACTGCGGCGGTGATCCTGCTCCGGGAGTACCTGGAGGAGCAGGCGCGTCCTCCCGGCCCCGAAAGCGGGCCCGAGCCCGACTCCGGGCTACAATAGGGGCGGAGCGCCACCCGGGCGGCCGCTCCCGGCTAGGCGTCGGGGGAGGAAAGTCCGGGCTCCACAGGGCACGGTGGTGGGT
>CAYMFV010000467.1:0-2657 GCA_964389745.1 uncultured Planctomycetales bacterium
GACCGAGCCGGCCACGACCACGGCCCCGCCTTCAGGCAGGCCCTCGAGGGCGGCGACCATCTCCTCGCCCCGGGCCGGATCCCGGAGCCGGATCTGGTAGACCAGCTCCGTCAGGCCGGCCCCGTGGCGTACCGAGATGCGCTTCACAGCCCGGCAGAAGCGGCCGAGCACCGCCTGGAGCTCGCCGTCGGCCGGCGTCCCGGCCCGCAGGCGGCAGGAGAGGTGGCCGTCGTAGCGGTCCCGGGCACCGAAGCCGGTCCAGTGCAGGTAGAGGCTGGCCAGGAGCACCCCGGCGCAGCCCAGGATCGCCGCCAGGTGCCGCTCCGAGCCGATGGCCATGCCCGTGACCAGGGCCACGAAGATGAACACCGTGTCCCGGGTGTCCTTGAGGACGTTGCGGAAGCGGATGATGGCCAGGGCGCCGATCAGGCCGAAGGCGGCCACGATGCTGTTGCCGATGACGAACATGACCATGGCCACGACCATGGTCAGGAGCACCAGGGACTGGGCAAAGCTCCGGGAGTACGACAGACCCGAGTGGGTCCAGGCGTACACCCAGGCCAGGAGCTGGCCCAGGACGAAGGCCAGGAGCAGGGCCAGGAGGATGGATCCCGGGTCGTACCGCGGGATCCACTCCCCATGGTCCTGGAGGAGGGCGTTCAGCAGGCTACGGGTGGTGTGATCCATGGCAGCAGGCCCTGCGCCGTGGCGGCCTCCACGGCCAGGGCGTACTTGCAGACCGAGACCCGTTCCAGGTCCAGGGCGCGGACCAGCGCCGCCGCCCAGGAGGGGAACAGGCCCGTGAACTTGATCTCGAGGATCTGGGCGCCGAGGGGGACGGGGCTCCAGTCGGCGGCCGGCGGCTGCTGCAGACCCTCCCGGGGGGGGGCCCAGCAGAGATCGCGGTCCAGGCTGATGCGCACCGGCTGGCGCCCGGGACCGATCCGTGGCTCCCGCACGTAGCCCACCCAGGCCACGGGCCGGGCACCCAGGAGCAGGGCCAGGTTCCGGAACTCCACGAAGGCCGGGTCACCCTCCCCCTCCAGCCTTTCTTCCCCCTGTGGGAAGCCCAGGCGCCCGGCCGCCGTGGCGGCCGCCAGGCGCCGGTCCACCCGGGCCCGGTGCTTGCGAATCCACTGGTCCAGGCGCCGCTTGATCTCGGTCCAGGCCGGAGCGTCTGCGTCCTCCTCGTAGAGTCGCACCCGGAGCTTGAAGCGGGTCTTGTGGCCGTCGGCGGTGGCCCGGTAGCAGTCCAGCCCGCCGGTATCCAGGTAGAGGGTGTGGATGGGGTAGGAGCCGCCGGCGCGCCCGGCCGCGAAGGAATCCGGACGGGTGGGCACGGCCAGGGCCCGGCGCACCGCCTCCACCCGTTCCTCGGGAACGAGGTACTTGTACTCGTAGCGGGCGGTGAGGGTGGTGTCGGGGGCAGCCATGGCCCGGGGACCGGCAAGGGACGCCAGAGGGTTGTGACAGGCTCCGGTGGCCTACCGGCAGTCTACTCCCCGCTGGCGGGGTGCCACCCGGGGAGCGGTGTAACCCCGGCCGTCTCCCCCGTCGTGGGAGGGCATGGAGAACGCCCCTGCCGTCCCGGGCCGCGCCCAGCCTCACTCCAGCGCGGCGTCGACCTCCGGCACCTGCAGCCGGGTCTGGACCCGGTGCTCGGCCACCGCCGCCAGGGTCATGGCCACCTCGGCCGGCGGGATGCGCTGCAGGCGGCCGGGCTGCGTCTGCTCCAGGGCCGTCTCCCGGGCCAGGTCGTCCAGGGAGAGGACGCCCACGACGCGGCCGGCCTCGTCCACGACCGGCAGGCGGTGGACGTGCTTGCTGCACATGAGCAGCTCGGCGTCCGCCACCGTCCGCTCGGGACGGATGGCGAAGACCACACGGGTCATGCAACGACCCACCGGGAGATCCGCCAGGGGCCGGCCGCTGGTGTAGGCCGCCATGCAGATGTCCCGGTCGGTGATCACCCCGGCCAGGTGGCCTCCGGCGTCCACCACCGGCAGGAAACCGATCTCCTCCTCCCAGAGGAGGCGGGCGGCCGTCTTCAGGCTGTCCTCGGGCCGACAGGTCCGGACCTCTCGGGTCATCAGCTCGCCCACGAGCATGCTGCTGGCATCGTCCATGATTGGTATGTCCCCCGAGCACTCCCTAAGCCCCGGCGACGCCGGCGCAAGGACCGGAGGCGGGCGCTTGCCCACCCGGATCCTGAGCCACCAGTTCCCGCACAGGATTCGGGAACGGGGCCGGCGTCTCCTGGCCGAGGGCCGCCTCCTGATCCTCGACCCGGGTCCGCCCCGGGTCCGGGCCCTGGCCGCAGGCACTCGACTGTACGAACTGCTCCTGGAAGAGGAAGCGCACTTCCCAACCCTCTTCTGCTCCTGCCCGGCCTTCGCCCGCATGGGTCCGTGCAAGCACCTCTGGGCCCTCCTCCTCCTCCTGCAGCAGCGGGCCCGCAGCGGTGGCGCCGTGGCCGGCGAGGCCCTGCCCGAGATCCGGCGACCCCGCCCCCGGCCGGTGCTCCTGGTCGACGCCCCCCACGGTGTCCGCCGTCCCGGGTCCGCCACCCTCCTGCCCTGCCGCCTGCACTTCCTCTACGAGGAGCTACGCATCCCGAGCGCCTCCCCCCGGCCCGGCGGCTACCTGGAGCCGGACGG
>CAYMFV010000468.1:0-2646 GCA_964389745.1 uncultured Planctomycetales bacterium
CGACCACCCGGTCCGCCGGGACCTCCCGGTGCAGCCGGACCCGGGCGCCGGCCACGGGGTCGCCGCCGGCGGTCCGGACGAGCCCGGTGACGCCTGGCAGGGGCTCGAGGCGGACCATGGCCTCTCCGGGCACGGCGCCGCCGGCCGGGAAGGGGCCGGCCCGGCCGATGGCGAAGCCCGGGGCGTCCACCTCGACGACGCTCTCCGCCTCGGGGAGCTGGACGGTGACGGCGCCCTCGGGCCGCTCCCGGGCGGGATCGTGGTCGTGCACCGGGTAGCCCTCGGGGCCGCGAACGGTGACGCCGAAGCGCTCCACCGGCCGGCCTCGGTCGTCGACCACCCGGAGCCGGAGGGTGCGGGCGGGCCGCAGGCGGAGGACCAGGTCCCGGGTGCCGGCGGCGACGCCGTCCTGCCTGGCGGCAGCGAGGCGCCCCTCCCGGTCCCGGGCCTCGAGGGTGTAGCGGGCGCCGGGGTCGACGACGATCCGGAAGCGGCCCTCCCGGTCGGCGGAGAGGGAGCCCGAGTGGCTGCCGAGGAGGGACTTGCGGGAGTAGCGGATCCGTGCCCGGGGCGCGGGATCGCCGCCGGGGCCGAGGACGATCCCTTCGATCCGCTCCTCGGCCGGAAAGGGCTCGAGGACCAGCTCGACGCCGGCGCTCTCGGTGCCCGGGCGGACCTCCACTGGCTGGCTGAAGGCGGCGAGCATGCCCTCCCTGGCGGCCCAGATGCGGACGAGACCCGTGGGAACGCCCGCGAGGAGGAAGCGCCCGCCGGGGCCGGTGCGGGCGCCCAGGGCCTCGGCCTCGGGGGGGGAGGGGTGGCGGCGCTCCCGCTCCAGCTCCCGGCGGCGGCCGGTGGCCGCCCCCGCCCGGACCCAGGCGCCCCCGACGGGGGCGCCGGTGGCGTCCACCACCCGCCCCGAGACGGCGCCCCCGGGCTCGAGGACGACGTCGCCCAGGGGAAGGGGGCGGTCGGGGTGGACTACGGCCGAGAGGAGCCGGGTGGCGTGGCCGGGGGCCTGGACGACGAACTGCCGCTCCCAGGTCTCCTCGGGGCGGTCGAGGAGGAGGTGGACCTCCCCGGCAGCGCCGCTCCGGGCGACGGGGCCCTGGGGCCGGATCGCGGCCAGGGTGGCGCCGGCCAGGGGGCGGCGGGAGGCGTCGAGGATGCGGGCGGTGACGAGGACGCCGTCCGGCGCCGCCGCGGGCGCGTCGAGGGGCGTGCGGGCTGGGCTTGCCGGCGGTGCGGGCGCCGTCCCGGGGGCCCCGGTCGCCGCCTCCGGGGGGGGGAGCGGCCGGAACTGCACGGCCTCGGGCGCCTCGGGGCGGGCGGCGTCGAGGAGCTCGGGTCCGTAGAGCACGGCCCCGGCGGCGGCGAGGAGGACGAGGAGGGCGGCGGCGAGGGTCTTGAAGGCACCCGACATGGCGAGGACTCCGGCGAGGGTGGCGGGGAGGGCCGGGGCCGGGGCCGCGGGGGGCCTGGGCGCCCGGAGGGCGAGGGGGATGAGGGCCGTCGCCCAGGCCCGGGAGTCGCCGCCGTGGCGGGCGTCCAGGGCGTCGCGCAGCCGGCGCCGGGCCTCGGCCAGCCGCCAGCGGACGGTGCCGGCGGGGATGCCCAGCTCCCGGGCGATGCGGCTGGCCGGCTGGTCCTCCCAGTAGCGCCGGAGGACGACCTCCCGCAGGGGGGCTTCGAGGCCGGCGACCAGCTCCGCCAGGAGCCGGGAGGTCACGAAGCGGGCGGCGAGCTCGGCGGGGGAGTCCCCGCCCTCGGCACCGGCTGCGGGGCGGGCGACCCGCTCCTCCCGGGCCCGCCGCCGCCCCCCGGCCCGGGCCCGCTGCCGGGCGGCGTTGCGGAGCACCCGGGCCAGCCAGGGCCGGACCGGGGTCCCGGCCGCCGGCGGCCGCCGCAGGGCCGCCAGCCAGGTCTCCTGGACCAGGTCGTCGGCCGCCGCGGCGTCCTCGACGAGGCGCCGGGCCAGCCCCCGGACCCACCCGGCATGGGCCAGGAGGTCGTCCAGGGTGGGGCTCGCGGGCGTGGTATCCATCCCTCCTCGCCCCCCGGATGCCGCCGGGGGTGGGGGTGTTGGGGGTATTGTGGTGGAGGAGATGCAGGAAGGGGCCCTGACCGTGGACGGGCCCCTCCGGAGCCGGCGGGAGGCGCGTGCGCTTTGAGGAAGAAGCCGGCGGTCTGCCTGGAGGGCCGATTTCTCCTTGACAGAAGGAGGAATGTGGGCCGCTTTCGCCTCCTGCGAAGGAGAACGAGCCTTCCCACCCGGAGGAGGCCACCTGGCCCGGCCGGGGCGTGGTGGTCGCCCGCCTGGCGGACTCCCTCGAGGGCCCCCTTGCCCCGGGCAACCGAGCGGCGGCTGGTGCAGGGGACGGACCGGGAGCGCCTGCCGTACATCAACCTGGAGGACTGCTTCCTGGTGCGGCGGACCTGGGCGACGAAGGCACGCGCCGGCGGGAGGTCCGGGCCCTCCTGCCGGCCTCGGCGGAGCCCCCCCGGCCGCGGCCACCCCCCCTGCCCCTGCCGCCGGCGTCCGTCTGGTCGCCCCCCGGGCCCACCTCAGGGCGGCGTCCGCGGTCTGGCCGGGCGCTGGGCCGGGCGGGTGGGGGGGTGGTGGCGCCGGGCGGCGCGGGGGGGTCG
>CAYMFV010000469.1:0-2625 GCA_964389745.1 uncultured Planctomycetales bacterium
CCACCTGCTCCACGGCGGCGGCGAAGGCAGCGGGGGTGAGGGCCTGGCGCCCGTCGGAGCGGGCCTCGGTCGGGCGCGGGTGGACCTCGACCAGGAAGCCGTCGGCCCCGGCGGCGGCGGCGGCGGCCAGCATCGGGGCGACCAGCTCCGCCCGGCCGGTGGCGTGGCTGGGGTCGACCAGGACCGGCAGGCCGCTGCGCTGGTGGAGGAGCGGCACCGCCGAGAGGTCCAGGAGGTTGCGGACCGCCGGGTCGAAGTGGCGCAGGCCCCGCTCGCAGAGGAGGATCTCCTGGCAGCCGGCGTCGGCCAGGTACTCGGCGGCGAGGAGGAACTCCTCCAGGGTGGCGCTCATGCCCCGCTTGAGGAGGACCGGGCGGCCAGCGGTGCCCACCTCCTTGAGGAGGGCATAGTTCATCATGTTCCGGGAGCCCACCTGGAGGACGTCGGCGTGGGCGGCCACGAGCTCCACGTCCCGGGTGTCCAGGACCTCGGTGACCACCGGCAGCCCGGCCGCCTGGCCGGCCTCGGCCAGGAGCTCCAGCCCCCGGCGCCCCAGGCCCTGGAAGGCGTAGGGGGAGGTCCGGGGCTTGAAGGCGCCGCCCCGGAGGGCGCAGGCCCCGGCCCGGCGGAGCTCCCGGGCCAGGGCGGGGAGGGCCAGCTCCTCCTCCACCGCGCAGGGGCCGGCGATGAAGGCCGCCTGGCCACCGCCGAAGACGGCCGGCCCGACCCGGACGGGCCGGGGGCCGGTGCCGGCCTCCACCAGGAGGGGCCGGGGATGGGAGTCGGAGGCCGGTTGCACGGTCCTGCCCTGCACGGCGGGTCGCGGCCGGGCGGCCGGCAGCCCCGAAGGGGGGGCGGGCGGCCCGGACCGGGCAGGATATCCTCCCCCCAGCCATGGACCGCCTCGCCAAGGAGGAGGAGGAGCTCCGGCGCCTGCACCCGGCCGCCGCCCGGGCGGCGGAGTCGGCCGGCCGGGACCACTCCGAGGCCCCGGACCCCTGGCGGACCTGCTGGGAGCGGGACCGGGACCGGATCATCCACTGCACGGCCTTCCGGCGCCTGGAGTACAAGACCCAGGTCTTCGTCAACCACGTGGGGGACCATCACCGGACCCGGCTCACCCACAGCCTGGAGGTGCAGCAGGTGGCCCGCTCCCTGGCCGGGGCCCTGGACCTGAACGTCCCCCTGGTGGAGGCCGTCGCCCTGGGGCACGACCTGGGCCACCCCCCCTACGGCCACGCCGGGGAGAAGCTCCTGGACGAGCGCATGCGGGGGCACGGGGGCTTCAGCCACAACCGCCAGGCCCTCCGGGTGGTGGAGGTCCTGGAGCGGCGCAACCCGGCCTACAAGGGCCTGAACCTGACCGTGGAGGTCCGCCAGTGCCTCCAGAAACACGAGCCAGCGGAGGACGAGACGGGCCAGCGCCGGCGCCTGCCGCTGCTCGAGGCCCAGGTCGTGGACCTGGCGGACAGCACCGCCTACCACTACCACGACGTGGAGGACGGCGTCCGGGCCGGGATCCTCGACCCCCGGCGGATGGAGGCCGACCTGGAGCTCTGGGCCCGGGCCGCCGGGGAGGTGCGCCGCCGGCAGCCGGGCTGCGCCGAGGACGTCCTCTTCTGGCGCCGGGTGGCCAACGAGCTCCTGGGGCTGGCCATCACCGACCTCCTGGCCGAGAGCCGCCGGCGCCTGGAGGAGCACGCCCCCCCCTCGGCCCGGGCCGCCCGGGAGCTGCCCCGGCGCTGCATCGGCCACTCCGAGACCCTGGGCCACCAGGTGGCCGCCCTGCACGCCTACCTGTACGAGCACATGTACTACCACGACGCCGTGCACTGGCACGTGCACCGGGCCACCGAGCTTTTGGAGCGGGTCTGGGACTCCCTGGAGCGCCGGCCGGACAAGGTGCCGGCCCGCTTCCAGGAGGAGGCCGACTGCCTCCAGCGGGCCATCTGCGACTACCTGGCCGGGATGACCGACCGTTTCGTGGAGCGGGTCGCCCGGGACCTGGGGGTGCTGCCGGGCTGACGCAGCCTGCTTCAAGAACGGGGCTGGAGGCGGCCGCCGGCGGCCTGGGCCAGCCAGTCCTGGAGGCGGCGCCGGGCCTCCCAGGCGGCCGCGGCCAGGGGCAGGCCCCGGGCCAGGAGGGCGGCCAGGGCCGCGGAGAGGGCGCAGCCGGTCCCGTGCATCCCCTCCGCCCCGGGCAGCCGGGGGCCGGCCAGGCGGCGGCTGCCGGCCGGCGTGACCAGGAGATCGACCACCTCCCCGCCCGGCTCTCCGCCGTGGCCGCCCTTCAGGAGGACGGCCCGGGCGCCCAGCTCCAGGAGCTGCCGGGCCAGGTCCTCGGGAGCCCCTGGCTCCCCGGCCAGGACCTCGGCCTCGGGGAGGTTCGGGGTGAGGACGGTGGCCCGGGGCAGGAGGCGGTCCCGGAGCGTCTTCCAGGCCTCCGGGGCCAGGAGGGCGACCCCCTGGCGGGCCACCCGGCTGGCCTGGAGGACCGGATCGCAGACCAGGGGCAGCTCCGGATGCGCCTCCAGGGCCGCGGCGACCGCCTCGACCTGGGCGACGCCGCCGAGGGCGCCGGTCTTGACCACGGCCACCCCCCCCCCATCGAGGACGGCCTCCAGG
>CAYMFV010000470.1:0-2611 GCA_964389745.1 uncultured Planctomycetales bacterium
GAACCCTCGACATCTACCTTGGCAAGGTAGAGCTCTACCACTGAGCTACGGCCGCTCGGGCAGGGCGGAGAATCTAGCCCCCGCCCGAGGCACTGTCAATCCGCGGGAGGCGGCGGCGCCTGGAGCGGCTCGCCGGCCGCGGGGTCGGCACCGAAGACGGCCAGCAGGCGCTGGCGGACCATGTCCCGGACCTCCTCCACGTCCCGGTCGTGCAGGGGGATCTGGCCGCCGGCCATGCGACCGTGGCCGCCGCAGGCGCCGTCCTCCCCGACCACCTCCCGGAGGACGGCGTAGGCGTCGGCGCCCTCCAGGTCGGTGCGCAGGGAGAGCTGGTAGCGCCGGTCTCCAGCACCGCCGGCCAGGGACCACTGGACGCCCTCCAGGCGGAGGAACCAGTCGGCCACCTCGGCCACGATCTCCGGGCTCTCCACCACCCCCATGAGCGTCAGGGCCACGGTCTCCCCGTAGACCAGGCAGTCCCGGATGGCGGTGGCCATCTGGCGGAAGTACTCCCGGCTCAGGGGGGGCTGGTCGATGGCGGCGATCACCCGGCGGTCGGCCAGGCGCTCCAGGGCGTAGTAGGAGGCCTCGTCCCGGGGCGTGGCATCCCGGGCCAGGTGGTTGGTGTCGTAGCGGATCCCGCAGAAGAGGGCGGTGGCCGTCCGCCGGTCCGGCTCGATCCCGTGGGCCTGGAGGAGGTGGTGGACCATGGTGGAGGTCGTCCCGTAGTCCGGGTCCACCCAGCGGAAGGGGATCTCGTTCCCGGTGGGGGCCTCCTCCATGCCCTCGTGGTGGTCCACCACCGCCAGGATGGGCAGGCCCCCGGGAGGACGCGTGTGGCTGAAGCCAGGCTGGGCGTCCACCAGGACCACCCCCGTGTGGGCGGCCGGGTCCACCCCCCCCTTCGGCAGCGTCCGGATGTTCAGGAGGCGACGCATGGCCGCGTTCTCGGCCCGGCGGATCTGCCCCTCCAGGACCAGGTCCGCCGGGAGATCCAGGGCCTGCTCCAGGAGGTACTGCATCCCCAGCATCGCCCCGAGGCCGTCGGGATCGGGGTAGCGATGCGTGGCCAGGACCAGCCTGCCCGTGGCGGGCATGGCCTCCCGGAGTCGTTGCGGGGTGGGCACGCTCATCGGATGCCGTGGCCCTCCAGGGCGGACCGGGCTTCCCGGGTCGCTCCATCAGGATAGGCAGGCGCCAGGACCAGGACCCGGCGGGCACTCCCGGGCAGGTAGTCCCGGAGGAGCGGCCAGTCCACCAGTCCCTCACCGGGCATCATCCCCCAGCGTCCCGCGCCCCAGTCCTGGAGACTGACCCCGAGCATCCGGGCCGCGTGGGCGTCGAGCCAGGCGCCCGGATCCTCCAGGCCCAGGGCGGCCCGGGCCTGGATGCGGGCGCAGTCGTGCCAGTAGCCCACCCCGGCCAGGGCCGGGTCCTCCAGGAGGAGGCCCAGGCTCGCCGGGTCCAGGATCCCGGCCGGGCTGACCGCCGGCAGCAGGGCCAGGACCAGCCCCGGGGCGGCCCGGCGCAGGGCGAAGAGGAAACGGGCCAGGTCCTCGAGACGCCGTTCCCGATCCGGAGCCGCGAGCTGACGGAGCTCCTCCACGGCCTCCTGGCAGGAACCGGCGTCCTCCCCGGCGGCCAGGCGATGGAGGAGACGGCGGCTGCGTTCGGCCACCTGGGGACCCGCGCCGGCGCCGGCATCCACCACCAGGATCCGGCCGCCGAAGCCCCGGGCGAGGGTGAGGACGGAGTCCGTGGCGGCCAGGTCCTCCGGCCCGGGCGAGGGGCCGCTCTCTGTGGGGTCCCCCTCGGGTTGCTCCTCGGCCAGGAGCCCCTGCCAGGAGACCACCGGGAAGCCGGCTCCGGTCCGACCCCGGGCCGCCTCCAGGCCCACCGGGTCCGGGCGAGGCTCGCCCGGGAGGAGGGCCACCCCCGCGAAACGCAGGTCGAGGGCGAGCCGGAGCTGGGAGGATGCCTCCCGGGTCCGGGCGGAGAGCCAGCCGCTGGCGAGGTCCATCGGGAGTGAGGACGGGCGGTCCGAGCTATGCTCTGTGCCAGGGGGATTTGACCCAACGGCCGCCGGCTACCAGGGTAGTCTGGCCGAGGAACTCCCACCACCGGAAGGATGCCTGCCCCGTAGGACCGAGGACCATGATGCGATCCCTAGCACCCGCTCTCACCCTGCTCCTGTTCGGCCTCCCGGCCGTGGCCCAGGAGCCGGCCTCCCTGGACTCCCTCGACCGGCAGCTCGCCGGCCTCGAGGCCAGCCTGGCCGCCATCCAGGCCGAGGTCCAGACTCTCGGCACCACGGCCACACCGGTGGCAGGGACCGTGGCCCTTGCCGCCGTCCGGCCCCAGGAGCCCGGGGCGGAGGCCCGGACTGCCTATGGCCGTGCCTGGGCCCCGCCCGTCGGGCTGTCGGCCACCGCCTCGCCGTGCCAGGCTGCGGCCCCCACCGGGGATCTTCCGGAAGCTGCGGGACCCTCCTGCGCCGACCTGGAACGGCAGCTGGACCAGGCGGAGCTGGAGCTGGCAGCGATCCAGGTGAGCCTGGTCAGCCTGGACCAGGCGCCCAGGGGCGGTGACGAGTGCAAGGAGAAGGCCAGCG
>CAYMFV010000471.1:0-2609 GCA_964389745.1 uncultured Planctomycetales bacterium
GCTCCGGGGAGGCCACGCCGACCGGCAGCTCCAGGTGCCCGGGAGCGGCGTCGAAGGGGATCTCGGCTTCCCCCCCCCTGGCGAGGTCCTCGGGATGGGTGCCGAGGATGACGCCCACGGCACCGGCGTCCCGGGCACCGCGGATCTTGGCCCGGAGCTCGCCGAGGGCGGCCATGGCCGGGTCGGCGTCGGGGCCGAACTCGGTGTAGCGCCGCACCAGGGCGATCTTCCCGGACACGCTGGCGTCCTGGAACTGGTTCATCCCGTGGGACTCCATGACCATGCCGTAGGCCGCCGACACGACCTCGGCCTCCACCGTGCCCGTGGCCGAGAGCTCCAGGGTGCCGAGCCCCTCCCAGCGCACCTCCTGGGGCCCCTCCGGGCCTTCCCAGGTGAGGACCAGGGAGCAGGGGCCCGGCTCCGGGGGCATGTCCAGGGTGAAGGCCTGGAACCAGCCGCCGTCCTCGCCGGCCGGCTCGAGTCCGGCCGCGGCCAGGGCGCCGGCCAGGTACCAGGCGGCCTGGTCCGCCTGGGGCGTGCCGGCCCGTCGGCCTTGGAGGTCGTCGCCGGCCAGGAGGCGGATGTGGTCCTGGAGCTCGGCGGCCGTGGGAGCCGGGTCCAGGGAGCCCTGGGGCAGGAGGAGGAGGCAGAGGGCCGAAATCATGGCTTGCCAGTCTAGGCGTGGCCCCCGGGCGGTGGCAGTCCCAGGGCGGCCCAGCGCCGGCGGACGCGCTCGGCCACCGCGGCGTCCATCCGGATCTCGTCGGGCCAGTCGCGGCGGAAGCCTTCCTCGGGCCACTTCCGGGTGGCGTCCACCCCCAGCTTGGAGCCGAAGCAGGGCTCCCGGCTGGCGTGGTCCAGGGTCTCCATCGGTCCGAGGGTGAACTCCAGGTCCCGCTGGGGGTCGATGTGGTTCAGGACCTTCCACACGACCTCCTGGTCGTCGTGGATGTCCACGTCCTCGTCCACCACGACGATGACCTTGGTGAACATGGCCTGGCCCAGACCCCAGAGGGCATTCATGATCTTGCGGGCGTGCCCCGGGTACTGCTTGCGGATCTTCACCAGCATCAGGTTGTGGGCGACGCCGGCGAAGGGCAGGCGGTAGTCGAGGATCTCCGGGAACTGCTTGCGCAGGACCGGCAGGAGCAGCCGCTCGATGCCCCAGGTCATCCAGCAATCCTCCTGGGGGGGACGCCCGACCAGGGTCGTGTGGTAGACCGGGTTCCGGCGCATGGTGATGCAGTGCACCCGCAGGACCGGGTAGTCGTCGGCCAGGCTGTAGAAGCCGGTGTGGTCGCCGAAGGGCCCCTCCCGGCGGAGCTCCCGGGGGTCCACCTCGCCCTCGAGGACGATCTCGGCGGTGGCCGGGACCTCCAGGGGCACGGTCCGGCAGGGCACCAGGGGCACCGGCTTGCGGCGCAGGAAGCCGGCGATGAGGAGCTCGTCCAGGTCGGGAGGAGCGGGGACGACGCTGGCGAAGCAGGTGGCGGGATCGGCGCCGATGACCACCGCCACCGGCACCTTCTCGCCCCGGGCCGCGGCCTTGCCCAGGTGGCGGCGGGCGTCCTTGTGCAGATGGGTGTGGAAGCCGGTCTCGTTCCGGGAATGGACCTGGAGCCGGTAGGTGCCCAGGTTGCGCCGGCCGCTCTCGGGATCCCGGGTCACGCACAGGGGGAAGGTGATGAAGGGCCCGGCGTCCCCGGGCCAGGTGGTCAGCACCGGGAGGCGCCGGAGATCCACGTCCTCGCCCTCCCAGACCACCTCCTGGCAGGGCGCCCGGTTCACCTTCCGGGGCAGGAAGCTGCCCAGGCGGGCCAGGCGGGGCAGCATCCGCAGCTTGTCCAGGAGCCCCTCGGGGGGGGCCTGCTCCAGGATCTCCTCGAGGCGGTCGGCGTGCTCCTCGAGCCGCTCCACCCCGAGGGAGAGGGCCATCCGCCGCCGGCTGCCGAAGGCGTTGATCAGCACCGGCATCGTCGAGCCCTTGACCCGCTCGAAGAGGAGGGCCTTGTTGGCCGGTCCCTCGCCGTCCAGGTCCTTGGAGGCCCGGTCGGTGATGGCGCTGATCTCCAGGAAGGGGTCCACCTCCTCCCGGACGCGGACCAGCTCGCCGGCCTCCTCGAGAACCCGGATCCACTCCCGCAGGCTGTCGATGGTCATCTCAGGCCACCACGAAGTTGACCATGCGCCCGGGAACCACCACCACCTTCCGAACCTGGCGGCCCTCGAGACGGTTGCCCAGGGCCTCCCGGGCAGCGGCCTCCACGGCCTCCCGGTCGGCGGCGGCCGGCACCCGGACCCGGGCCCGGAGCTTGCCGTTGATCTGGACCGGCAGCTCCACCTCCTCCTCCCGGAGGAGGTCGGGGTCGGCCTCTGGCCAGGGCTCGTAGGCCAGGCTCCCGGCGTGTCCGAGCCGGGCCCAGAGCTCCTCGGCCAGGTGCGGCGCAAAGGGAGCGAGGACCAGGGCCAGGCGCTCGGCCTGAGAGCGGACGATCCGCCCCCCCCGCCGCCAGGCCTCGTTGACGAACTCCATGAGGCCGGCGATGGCGGTGTTGTTGGCCAGGGCCTCCAGGTCCCGGGTCACCTTGTCGATGGCCCGGTGCAGGGCG
>CAYMFV010000472.1:0-2596 GCA_964389745.1 uncultured Planctomycetales bacterium
CCCCCCCCGACGCTGCCCAAGACGCCGCGGGGGGACGCGCCGGCGGGGTAGAAGGGCCCGGGCCGGGCGGGGCCGGCCCTCTGGGCCCGCCTCGCCAGGCCCGAGGAGGCCCTGGCGGGAGGTACCCCCGAGACCTGGATGCAGGGCGGAGGAGGCTAGAATCCGCCTGTGGAAAGCCCGGCCACGTCTCAGGAACCTGTTCGCATCGGGGCCGATTGCGGTCACGGGGAGGCCTCGAGGGGTCTCTCGGCCATGGCCCGGCGGATGCAGCCCTCGGCCATCCTCGTCGTGGCCGGTGAGGTCCGTGCCCTCCAGGAGGAGGGGATCCCGGTGGCGGACATGACCGTGGGGGACTTCTCCCCGGCAGAGTTCCCCATCCCGGCCGTCCTGCGCCGCTCCATCGGGGAGGCCCTGGCCGCCGGCGAGACCAACTACCCGCCCCCAGCCGGCCTGATCTCCCTCCGGGTGGCCATCCAGGCCCACCTCCGCCGTACCCAGGGCCTGGCCTACCCCCTCGAGTCCATCCTGGTGATGGGCGGGGCCCGGCCGGCCCTCTACGCGGCCTACCGCCTCCTCACCGATCCCGGGGACACGGTGCTCTACCCGGCGCCGAGCTGGAACAACCAGAACTACCGGGACCTGTGCGATCTCCAGGAGCGGGTGGTGGTCTGCCGGCCGGAGAACGCCTTCCAGCCCACCGCGGAGCTCCTGGCCCCCCATCTCCCGGCCGCCCGTCTCCTGGTCCTGAATACGCCCCAGAACCCGTCGGGGGGTGTCATGCCGGCCGCCGAGGTGGAGCGCTTCGGCCGCCTCCTGGTGGCGGAGAACCGGCGCCGGGCCCGGACCGGCGAGAAGCCCCTCTACCTGGTCCTGGACCAGATCTACCGGGCCCTGGTCTTCCCGGGCCGGGAGCACCTCTCGCCGGTGCAGGTCGTCCCCGAGTGCGCCCCATGGGTGATCCACGTGGACGGCATCTCCAAGTTCTGCGCCGCCACCGGCCTGCGGGTGGGTTGGATGGTGGCCCCGCCGGCCATCGCCGAGCGGGCGGTGGCCCTCCTCACCCACGTGGGGGCCTGGGCACCGCGCCTGGCCCAGGCGGCCACTGCCGACTTCCTCCAGGACGGGGCGGCCGTGGCCGCCTGGGAGGAGGAGATGCTCGGCCGGGTCCGGGAGCGCATCGACCTCCTGCACACCGGCCTCGGAGCCCTCCGGGACGCCGGCCTGCCCCTGGAGTTCATCGAGCCCCAGGGCGCCATCTACATGTCGGTGCGCTTCGCCCTCCAGGGCCGGCGCACCCCCGACGGGACGGTCCTCGCCAGCACCGAGGACATCCGCCGCTACCTCCTCCGGGAGGCGGCCTTCGCCGTGGTGCCCTTCTCGGCCTTCGGCGTCCCCGAGGAGGAGGAGGATGGCTGGTGTCGGGTCAGCGTCGGCGCCGTCGGCCCGGCGGACATCCAGGCGGCCCTGCCCCGGCTCCGCCGGGCCCTGGAACGACTGGGCTGAACAGCGGTGGCGACCCCCTCGCCCCTTCGGGAGACCAGCCTGGACCCGGCCGCCGGGGAGGTGGCCGATGGCCTGCCGGCCTGGGCCGGCAACGCTCTCCTGGCCGCCCTGGCCCTGGCCCTGGCCGTGCTCCCCTTCCTGGCCGAGCCGGCCGCCGTCCTGCGCCTCTTCGACCTGCCGGTGAACGCCCTGCTCTTCGTCGCCACCACCTGGATCGCCGTTCGCGCCCGGCACCGGGTGCCCCTGGTCCTCGCCGGCATGGTCCTCACCGCCATGGGCCTCTCGATCTCGATCCTGGGCCTGGCCCTGGACCGGACCCACCCCTGGCGCTGACTTCCCCCCCCCTGCGGCTGAGGGGGAAGGCGACCTCGGCCACCTGACGGCCGTTGAGCCAGAAACGGGCCCGGCAGGGACCGTCCAGGAGGGGGGCGGCTCGCCGGTCGAAGATCCGCTCCCGGACCCGCAGCTCCAGGCAGCTCCGGGCGGGCAGGCGCAGGCTGCCGCCGTGGCGGCGCTGGCGCCGGGGCCGGCCCGGGACGCGGCCCGGGGTCTCGATCTCGTACACCAGGTGGGCATCGGCCGCCCCCCCCCGGTTGTCCAGCTCGAGGACGAAGCACAGGGTGCTGTTCGGCCGGGCCGGCAGGCCGCTGCCCAGCCGGACCCGGGCGGCCACCGCCAGCTCCCCGTAGCCCAGGACCCGGAGGGCCGCGGGGTCGCCCTCCTTGACCAGGGTGCGCAGGGCCCGGCGCAGGATGGCCCCCAGGAGGGGGGCCGGCCCGGGCTCTTCCCGCCAGCGGGCGGCCAGGTCCACGACCAGGCGCGGGTGGTCCCGGGAGAGGTCGTTCAGGCTGTTGCCCACGGCGTTCGCCACCCGGCGTTCGGTCTCGCGGCGCAGGGGCTCCAGGAGGGGCAGGAGCAGGCCCGGGGCGGCCACCACCCAGTCCAGGCGCCGGACCCAGACGCCCCGGGCCCGGGTCGCCTCCACCGCCGCCCGCCGGACCATGGGCGAGGGATCCTCCACCCAGGGCCGGAGCTCCGGCACGACCCCGGGGCCCAGGGCCTCGGCCTGGGGGCGGACGCCGAAGGCCTGGAC
>CAYMFV010000473.1:0-2585 GCA_964389745.1 uncultured Planctomycetales bacterium
GGCGGGGGGGCGGGGAGGTGAGGAAAAGAGAGAGGGGAGGGGCGGGGGAGGTCGGGGCAGTCCGGGCGGAGCGGCCGGCCGGGGGGCCAGGCCAGGGAGGCGTTGTGGCCCAGGCCGGGGAGGAGGAGCTGCGGGGGGGAGGTGGAGGCGAGCCCGGGCGGCAGCGCCGCCTCGCCGCCCCGGAGGCGCAGGCGCACCTTGCCGGTGAGGAGGTTCTTCGTCCGCCGGACCGCCCGCAGGCGCAGGACGCCGTCCCCGGAGAGAACGGCCAGGACCTCGCCGGACGGCTGCCGGGCCAGGTCCACGGCCAGCACCGGCTGCCCGGGGCTGACCGCCAGGGGCTCCTCCCAGTGCAGGGTCAGCTCCGGCAGCGGCCGGGCCTCGGCCGTGGGGGCGAAGGCAGCAGCGAACTCCAGGCGGCCCAGGCGGACGCTGCCGTCGGCGTAGCCCAGGATGAGCTCCTCGCCGGTCGCCGCCAGGCTGCTCGGTGCTCCCCCCCCCTGGTCCCGTGGCAGGAGCTCCTCCTGGAGGACCTCGCCCGTGGCCAGGTTCCGGAGGAGGAGGCGCCCCGGCGGCAGGATCTCCCAGGCCAGTCGGCGGTGCTCGTCCACGCCCAGGGCCAGGGAAGCAGGGTGGTCCACGGCCACCACCGCCTGGGGGACCGCCCCCTCGTCCGCCAGGCGCGGCGGCAGGAAGAGGGGCACGACCACCCACAGGAGGTAGAGGAGGACCGTGGACACGGCCAGGATGGTCCCGATTCCCCCGACGGTGATCAGGAGCGAGGCCGTCCGGTCGGCGAGACGCACCCGGCGGCTGGTGGTACGCCGCCGGGTACGCCCGGTGTAGCTGCGAGCCCGGTTCAGGAGTCCGACTTGATCTTCAGGACCACGCCCACCCTGTGCAGCTGCTCCGCGCAGAGGGGCGCCGGCAGGGGGAAGTAGCCGTCCTTGACCACCGCCTGCTGGCCCTGGCGGCTGAAGACGTAGCGCAGGAACTCCCGGCGCATGGGGCCCAGGGGCCGATCCGGGGCCTTGTTCACGTACAGCCACAGGAAGCGGGCCAGGGGATACTCGCCGCTGTAGGCGTTCTCGGGCGTGGCCGGCACGAAGGGCGAGGCGGCGTCCAGGGCCAGGGGCACCACCGCCACGTCGGCGGTCTTGTAGCCGATGCCGCTGTAGCCGATGGCGTAGCGGTCGCTGGCCACACCCTGGACCACCGAGGAGGAGCCGGGCTGCTCCTTGACCGCATCCCTGTAGTCACCGCCGAAGAGGGCGTGCTTCTTGAAGTAGCCGTAGGTGCCCGAAGCCGAGTTCCGGCCGTAGAGGCTGATCGGCCGGTCGGCCCACTCGCCGGTGAGGCCCAGGTCGCCCCAGGTGCGGATCTCCCGGTCGAGGCCGCCCCGGCGGGTCCTGGAGAAGATGGCGTCCACCTCCTGCAGGGTCAGCCCCCGGCGGACGATGGGGTTGTCCTTGTGGACGTAGACCGCCAGCATGTCGATGCTCGTGGCCAGGGCGACCGGCTTGTAGCCGAACTTCTTCTCGAAGCGATCGACCTCCTTCTGCTTCATGCGGCGGCTCATGGGCCCGAAGTTGGCCGTGCCCGCCACCAGGGCCGGCGGCGCAGTGGAGGAGCCCTTGCCCTCGATCTCGATCTTCACCTGGGGGCAGGCGGCCCGGAAACCCTCGCCCCACAGGGCCATCAGGTTGTTCATGGTGTCCGAGCCGACGCTCTTGATGCTGCCCGCGATGCCCGGCACGGGCTGGTAGTCGGGCAGGCGGGGGTCCACCTGGACCTGCTGGGCCAGGGCTCCGGCGGTCAGGAGGATGCCGGCGAGGAGGGCCGGCGCGAGGAGACGGGGGGGGTGCATGGTGTCTTTCTCCCGGAAAGGGACCGGTTGCGGTCCGAGGCCAGGAGGATCCCCCCCGATCGTCAAGATCGTGTGAAGGCCGGATGAACCTCCCCTCGGCGGGGGCCTACCAGGAGACCTGGAGGGTCCCCCGGGGCCGGGCCGCCGGGCGCAGGCCGCGCCGTTCCCAGGCCTGGCCGGTGAAGGGATGGATGACCCGCAGGGTGTAGGGCCCCGCTCCGTAGGCCATGGGCCAGAAGTAGCGGCCGCGGATGCGTAGGGAGTACTCCACCGTCCCGTCCTCCTCCCGGACCAGCTCCACCACCGGGTCCGGGGGCCCCTCCACCTCCAGCCCCGGCAGCCAGCCCCGGGGCACACCGCCGTTGTCGGTCTGCTGGATGGTCCGGGGCCAGCCCGGGTACTGGCGGGCGCCGGGCGCCGCCGGATCGACGTGCCGGGGCCAGCACTCGAAGGTGATCTCCCGGGTGTGCCGGTTCAGCCGGGTGATGCCGTAGCCCGGTGCCCGGTCGTGGAGGGCCGCCGGCTCGACGCCGCTGCGCACCGGGTTGGCCACCGCCCACACGGTGAGGAGGTTGCCGAAGCCGTCGTGGAAGTCCCCGGTCCAGGGCGGAGCGTCCTCGGCCCTGCCGGTGCCCGGCTCCGGCGGCCACCAGCGCCGCGGCCAGGTGTTGGCCACCGAGGGCGCGGCGAAGGCGTAGCCGGCGTCCCGGGGGCGGTC
>CAYMFV010000474.1:0-2583 GCA_964389745.1 uncultured Planctomycetales bacterium
CAGGGAGAACCACTCCCGGCCATCGTCGGCTGTCTCGACCCTGGCCAGGGGCCAGAGCTGCTGCACGTGCTCTTCCCCCCCCGCCTGGCGGTGGGTGGTGGCCTGCATGTAGAGCGGCACGGCGTAGAAGGCCTCCCGCTCCACCCCCCCGAAGTGGTCCCGGCGCACCCAGAAGAGCGGCCACAGCCAGGAGGTGAACTCGGTATCCTCGTCCTCGAAGTGCAGCCAGAAGGGCAGGACCCGGCCGACGCGCCGGGCCGATTCCTGCCCCCCCCGCTCGAACTTGAGGAGCGGCCACACCTGCCAGGAAGAGTAGCCGGTGCTCGGCCGGGACGCCCAGCCGAAGATGGGCCAGAGGGCAGTCGTCGCCCGGTAGTCCCCCTGGGTGATGCGTCCGCCCAGGGGCAAGAGCAGCCAGCCCTGCCGGGGCTCCTCCTTGTAGAGCTCCTCCTCCCGGTAGTGGAAGAAGGGCCACAGGACGTAGAAGCCCCGGCTCTGCCCGGGGATCTCGCTGCGCCCGTAGAAGGGGAAGACGCGCCAGCCCTGCTCGCTGCCCCGGATCCAGCCGAAGATCGGCCACAGGAGGTGGTAGGAGCGCCGCTCGTCCTTGACGTTGCGCAGGTACAGGGGCCAGAGGACGAAGTCCACCTCGTCGTAGGTGAGGAAGTCCTTGAGCCTGCCGAAGACCGGGAAGAAGGCGAAGTAGTTCTCCTGCCCGTCGCTGCTCCAACCCCACCAGAAGAAGGGGAAGAAGAGGCTCCAGTCCACGTCCAGGACCCCGTCCGGCCGGGTCTCTGCCTCCCGCCAGAACACGGGGAAGAGCCGGATCCAGGTCCGGGGCCGCTCGGGGTCGTGCTCGAAGCGACCCAGGGGGTAGAGGAAGTCGGCCTCGACCCGGCCGTCGGGCCAGGAGCGGCGCCAGAGCAGGGGGCTCAGGGCCCAGTCCTCGTGGCCGTCCCGTTCCTCCCGGCGGAGGACGCCGCCCAGGACCTCGGCCCGGTCGTAACCGGGGACGGTGTGCCGGGAAACCAGGGGCGCCAGGTGGATCTCGGCGTCGGGGGCCGCGCAGGCGCCGAGGAGGAGCGGAAGCAGGAGAAGGCCCCGGACCCGCCGCCGGCTCGGCCCGGGCTCCTCCCGTGCCGGGCGCCGGCGCCGGGCGTGCCGCCGTCCCGCCAGCCCCGGCCGCGCAAGCATCGGCGGGAGTATAGGCCGCCCCGCTACACTGCCGCGTCCATCATGGCGGAGAAGGTCCAGGTCCTCTCGGGCGTCCAGCCCACCGGGCAGGCGCACATCGGCAACTGGCTCGGCGCCTTCCGGCGCTGGGTCGAGCTCCAGGAGAGTCGCACGTGCTTCTACTGCATCGTCGACCTCCATGCCCTGACCGCGGCCCCCGACCCCGAGGCGCTCCGGGCCGCCAGCCTCGAGATGGCCCGGGTCTTCCTGGCCATCGGCCTGGACCCCGGGCGCTCCGCCCTCTTCCTCCAGTCGGCGGTCCCCGGGCACGCCGACCTGGCCTGGATCCTCCTCTGCCAGACTGCCATGGGCGACCTGCAGCGGATGACCCAGTTCAAGGACAAGGCCGCCCAGCAGCCCCGGAACGTCAACGCCGGGCTCTTCACCTACCCGGTCCTCCAGGCGGCGGACATCCTCATCTACCGGGCCGGCGAGGTCCCGGTGGGGGAGGACCAGGTCCAGCACCTGGAGCTGGCCCGGGAGATCGCCCGGCGCTTCAACCGCCGCTACGGCGATCTCTTCCCCGAGCCACGGCCGCTGCTGGCGCCGGCGGCCCGGATCCTCGGCCTGGACGGCCAGGCCAAGATGTCGAAGAGCAAGGGCAACCACATCCCGCTCCTGGCCGAACCCGACGAGATCACCCGCCGCCTCCGGGGCGCCGTCACGGATCCCCAGCGCCTGCGGCGAAACGATCCCGGCCGCCCCGAGCTGTGCAACGTCTTCCAGCTCCACCAGCACTTCAGCACGCCGGCGGAGGTCGAGGAGGTGGCGGCCGAGTGCCGGAGCGCCGGCCGGGGCTGCGTGGACTGCAAGCTGCAGCTCGCCCGGAACATGGCTGCGACCCTGGCTCCCATCCGGGAGCGGGCCCGGGCCCTGGAGGCTGATCCGGACCAGGTCCGGGACGTCCTGGCCGACGGAGCCCGCAGGGCCCGGGCCGTGGCGGAGGAGACCATGGAGAGGGTCCGGGATGCGGTGGGCCTGGCCTCCCCGGCGTAGCCTGCCGTTGCTCCTCCTGGCGCCGGCGCTGGGATGCGGTCTGCTCTCGCCTCGTCCCCGGCTGCCGGCGGCCGAGGTCGTGGCCCGGGCACGGGCGGCCCAGGAGGAGGAGTGGCGCCACCTCGAGGCGGCCCTGGACCGCTTTGCCGCCGAGGGGATGGCGGCCCTGCCCGGGCTGCGCCGGGAGGCGGAGGCGGCGGCCCGGCCCCGGCTGGCTGCCCTGGTCCAGGACCTGGAGGTCCAGGTCCTGGGCTCGGAGGAGGCCCTGGCTCGAGCCCGGGCCCGCTACGAGGAGGCGCCCACACCCTGGAACGCCTGGCTCCTGGGCCGGGTCCACCCCGATCGGGCCCGGGC
>CAYMFV010000475.1:0-2575 GCA_964389745.1 uncultured Planctomycetales bacterium
GAGGATCCGGGGCGCCGGCTGCGGGAAGACCAGGGACTCGGCCACGAGGTGTCATAGGCTACCGGCCCCCGGCGCGGCCCGGGACGTGCCAGGCTAGACTCTGGCCTCCGGGAGCAGCGCCCGTAGCTCAACTGGACAGAGCATCGGACTTCTAATCCGACGGCTGGGGGTTCGAGTCCTCCCGGGCGCGCCACCCACTCCGGCTCCCGCGCCCCATCGTGCCGACCTTCCCGGAGGTCCTCGTCTACGTCGTCCTGGCGCTCTGCCTCGGCGGCCTCCTCCGGGCCATCCTCCTGCTGCGCCGCCTGCGCCGGCGCCGGGAGGCGGGCTGGGAGGCCCTGGGCGTGGCCCTGGGGCCCTGGCACCTCTCCTGGCCCGCCTGGTGGCCGCCACCCGGGGAGCTGGCCCCGGGCGTCTGGGAGGCTGCGCCCCTGGATCACGACGGCCGTCTCCTCCTCCGCCTCCTCCCGGCCGGGGATCCCCTTGCTCCGGAGGACACCCTGCGGCACGCCTTCGCCGGCCTCGGCGCCGTCCCCGACGCCTGGGAGCCGGAGGAGTTCCCGGGCCGGCACGGCACCGCCACCGCCGTCGAGTCCCGGGCCACCTGGAGCCACGAACGGCTCTGGATCTGGGCCGCCCGGGTGCCGGCGCCCCGGGACCGGCCGGCCCTCCTCCTCCTCTACCGGGCCTCGGTCCTCTACGGCATGGCCGACGGCTGCTGGCTCCAGGAGGTGGCGGCCACGGCGACCCTGGGCGACGGCCCGGGGGAAGAAGAAGTGGAGACGCCGTCACCGGCGTCTCCCTGATCGGATGGTGCCCCCCGTAGGGCTCGAACCTACGACCCAGGGATTAAGAATCCCTTGCTCTGCCAACTGAGCTAGAGGGGCGAAGGGAGGACAGGATAGCGCCCTGCAGGGTCCTCTGCCAGGCTTCGGGAGGTACTTGGCGGCTTCTTCCAGGAGCGCTAGACTCTCCCGCCTGCATGGCAATCTGTGGTGGGCATAGCTCAGTCGGTTAGAGCACCAGATTGTGGATCTGGGGGTCGGGGGTTCGAATCCCCTTGCCCACCCCATCCTGCCGACCTCCCGAGCGGGCACACCTGCGAGAGTGGCGGAACTGGCAGACGCGCAGGACTTAGGATCCTGTAGGGCAACCTGTGGGGGTTCGAGTCCCCCCTCTCGCACCCGCGACCATGGACGACGCCGGCCGCTACCAGCGCCAGGAGCGCCTGCCCCAGGTGGGCCGCGAGGGCCAGGAGGCCCTGCGCCGGGCCCACGTGGCGGTGATCGGCCTCGGCGCCCTGGGCGGCCTCGGCGCCGACCTCCTGGCCCGGGCCGGGGTGGGCTCCCTGCTCCTCGTGGACCGGGACGTGGTCGAGTGGACCAACCTCCAGCGCCAGGTCCTCTACACCGAGGCCGACGCCGCGACCGTCCGCCTCAAGGCCGAGGCCGCCGCCGAGCGCCTGGCCGCCGTCAACCGGGAGGTGGAGCTGCGCCCGGCGGCCCTGGACCTGGACGCCGGCAACGCCGCTGCCCTCCTGGCCGACTGCGATCTGGTCCTGGACGGAACCGACAACTTCGCCGTCCGCTACCTGCTCAACGACTGGGCGGTCCGGGAGGGCCGGGCCTACGTCTACGCGGGGGTGGTAGCCACCTACGGCCTCACCGGGGCGGTCATGCCCGGGGGCGCCTGCCTGCGCTGCACCTGGCCCGAGCCGCCACCTCCCGGCGAGACCCCGACCTGCCGCAGCGCCGGGGTCCTCGGCCCGGCGGTGGCCGTGGTCGCCGGGCTCGCCGTGACCGAGGCTTTGAAGATCCTCCTGGGGCGACGGCAGGAGGTCCACCCCGGCTACAGCTACGTGGACGCCTGGAGCGGTGAGCTGCGCCAGCTCCGGGCGACCCGGGACCCGGAGTGCCCCTGCTGCAGCCGCCGGGACTTCCCCTGGCTGGAGGGCCGGCGCGGTGCGCCCCGAGCCGAGGTCCTGTGCGGCGGCGGCGCCGTCCGCCTCCCCCCCCCGGAGGCACCGCTGGACCTGGAGGCGGCGGCCCGACGCCTGGAGGGCACGGTGGACGCCCTGCAGCGCAGCCCGGCCTGCCTGCGCTTCCGCAGCAGCGGCCTGGACGTGCTCCTCTTCGCCGACGGCCGGGCCCTGGTCCGGGGCACCGAGGACCCCGCCCGCGCCCGTTCCCTCCTGGCCCGGACCGTCGGCCAGTGACTTCCCCCCCCCCGGCACTGGAGGCGGTGGTCCTGGCCGCCGGCGCTGGCCGACGCCTGGGCCAGCCCAAGGCCGCCTTGCACCTGGGCGGCCGTTGGATGCTGCCCTCGGTGGTGGCGGCCCTGCGCCAGGGGGGAGCCCGGCGGGTCCTCGTGGTCCTGGGACCCACCGCCCGGGAGGCCATCGCCGGCCTTGGCGACCCGGGAGCCGATCTCCTGGTGGACAACCCCCGGCCCGAGGAGGGACGCACCGGCAGCCTGCACCGGGCCCTGCCCCACCTCTCCCCGGAACTGGACGGCCTGCTGGTGCATCCCTGCGACGTACCGCTCCTCTCGGGCCTGGCGGTGGCGGCCCTGGTCC
>CAYMFV010000476.1:0-2573 GCA_964389745.1 uncultured Planctomycetales bacterium
GCCCTGCCCCGGGAGGACTTCGCCGGGGTCTTCCGGGGCAGCCCCATCCGCCGGGCGGGCTGGGAGGGCCTCCTGCGCAACGCCTGCGTGGTCCTGGGCAACCTGGGCCGGGGCGCCGGCGCCCTGGCCGAAGCCCTGGCCGCGCACCCCTCGCCCCTGGTCCGGGGCCATGCCGCCTGGGCCCTGGGGCGCCTCGGCGAGCGGGCCCCCCTGGAGCGGGCCCGGGCGCGGGAGCAGGACCTGGGCGTCCAGGCGGAGATCGCCGCCGCCCGGGGGGCGGAACCGTCGTGATTCTGCGACCCAAAGTGTCGTGATACGACGACTCTGGGCCCCAAAAGGGACGGGCCGACGCCCCTGGGAAGTCCCTGCCTGGAAATCGCAAATCCAGTCTGTGTCTGTACTTGTAGCGATAAACCGGGTCTTCGGCGGAGGCTCGGCAAGGAAATTGCTCCTTGACGCCTGCCTCGCCATCGCGGGGCCGCCCCCCTGGTTCCCTTCCAGCACCCGGCATGACCCTCTGGAACTACTACGAGGACACGCGCTACTGCCCGCGCTGCCAGGAGTACGTCCGCTACCTCCAGAGCCCCCAGGCCTCCTACTGCGTGGCCTGCGGGGCCAGGGTGGTCCTCTTCTCCCAGGAGGACCGGGCCCGGTTCAAGCGCTCCGTGCGCAGCGCCCGGACCCGGAACGGCGCTCCCTCGAAGCGGCAGGTCTCCTGATCGGGCCGCTCTTTCCGGGCGGAAGGAACTCCTCCATCATCCCCCGGATTCTCCCTCCGCAAGCCTTCCGTCCCGGTTCCTTTTCCTGACATGGATGCGCCCCGTCTCCCCGGGAGGCGGGGCGCTCGTATTCTCCGCCGGCCCGGATGCGCCCGCCCCTGTTCCGCCTCTGCCTGGTCCTCACCCGGGAGCTGTGCCGCCGGCCGCCCCTCGAGGTCCTGGAGGCCGCCGTCGCCGGGGGTTGCGACTGCGTCCAGCTCCGGGAGAAGGCCATGGACGCCGGCGAGATGCTCGCCTGGGGCCGGGAGCTGCACCGGGAGTGCCGGCGGCTCGGCGTCCCCCTGGTGGTCAACGACCGGGTGGAGGTGGCCCTGGCCCTCGGGGCCGAGGGGGTCCACGTCGGCCAGGAGGACCTCCACCCCGACGACGTCCGCCGCCTGGTGGGCCGGGAGCGCTGGATCGGCTGGAGCACCCACGACCTCGAGCAGCTCGACGAGGCCGCCGAGGTGGAGGCCGACTACGCCGGCTTCGGGCCGGTCTTCGCCACCCCCACCAAGGGGGTGGAGCAGGGGCTGGGGTCGGAGCACCTGGCCGCGGCCCTGGCCATCGCCCGGCTGCCGGTGGTGGCCATCGGCGGCATCGCCCCGGAGAACGCCTGGATGGTGCCGGAGCAGGCCGGGCTGGCCGTCTCGGCGGCCCTCTGCGCCGCCCCGGACCCGGAGGCCGCCGCCCGGTCGCTCCTGGCCCGGAAGGCGCCGGCCTGACGGGGAGGCCGGGACTGCGTAGGGTGGAGTCCGGGGCCTCCCCCCGATCCCTCCCATGCCCGTCTCCCGCCGCGGTTTCCTGGCCACCACATCCGCCGCTGCCGCCGCCGCCCCGCGGCTCCTGAAGGCTGGCGGCGTTCCCGATTCCGGCCCCGACCCCACCGGTGCCCTGGTGCGCCGCCTGGTGCTCCGGGTGAACGGCCGGAGCCACGAGGTGGAGGTGGAGAACCGCTCCACCCTCCTGGACGTGCTCCGCTGGCAGCTCGGCCTGACCGGCCCCAAGGAGGTCTGCGACCGGGGCTCCTGCGGCGCGTGCACGGTGCTGGTGGACGACCGGCCGCGGCTCGCCTGCATGACCCTGGCGGTGGACATGGAGGGCCACGAGATCACCACCGTCGAGGGCCTGGGCACGCCCGAGCGGCCGAGCCCGGTGCAGGCGGCCTTGGCGCGCCACGACGCGGTCCAGTGCGGCTACTGCATCCCCGGCATGGTCATGAGCCTGGAGGGCGCCCGGCGCCGCAACCCGGAGGCCTCGGAGGCGGAGCTGCGGCAGGCGGTGGCCGGCAACCTGTGCCGCTGCGGCACCTACAACAAGGTCTTCGAGGCGGCCCGGCGCCTCGCCGGCGAGGACCCGCCGGCCGGCCTGGAGGCGAACGCCCGGGTCTCTCTCGAGGCCGACCACTCCCGGGTGGACGCCGCCGTGAAGCTCACCGGCGCGGCGGTCTACGGCGCCGACCTCCGCCGGCCGGGCATGCTCTTCGCCCAGCACGTCCTCTGCCCCTACGGCCACGCCCGGCTGGTCGCTGCCAGCGCCGAGGAGGTCCGCCGCCTGCCCGGGGTGGTCGAGGTGGAGCTCGCCGTCGGCGAGGAGTTCCGCTACGCCGGGGCGCCGGTGGGCCACGTCTGCGCCGCCTCCCGGGAGGCGCTGCGCGACGCCCTCTCGGCCCTGCGCATGGAGTGGGAGCCCCTGGAGGTGGAGACCGGGCCCGAGGCCCAGCACGCGGCCCAGGCCGGCCCCTTCCCCCCCCCCGAGGCAGAGCTGCTCGAGGGCCGGCGGGGCGAGGCGGCCCGGAAGGCCCTGGCGGCGGCG
>CAYMFV010000477.1:0-2568 GCA_964389745.1 uncultured Planctomycetales bacterium
ACCGAGCCCGAGAGAGGGGCGCGACGCCTCGGTTCTTTGTTTGGAGGACACCGACACCACCGCGACCTACACGCCCCGTGTCGGGGGCAGCGGCAGGTGGGTGTAAGAGAGAGGCCGGGGACGGGGCGAGGGCCGGCCTCATCCGGTGGCAGGGGCCTCGGGAGGAGGCCCTGGCCCTGGCCCGGGAGACCGGGCGGCCGATCCTCGCCTGCATCAACATGGACGGGGAGATCGCCAGCGAGTACTACGCCGGACGGGCCTACCGGGACCCGGAGCTGGCGGCCTTCTTGGCCCCCTACGTCTGCATCGTCGCCTCGGTGTATCGCCACAACCCCCGGGACCACGACGAGCAGGGCCGGCGGGTTCCCTGTCCCCGTTTCGGGACCGTCACCTGCGGCGAGCACATCGCCATCGAGCCCATCCTCTACGAGCGCTTCCTCGACGGCCGCCGGGTGGCGCCCCGGCACATCATGATTGAGGTGGACGGGAGCGAGGTCTTCGACGTCTTCTACACCTGGGACACGGCCTCGGTCTTCCAGACCATCCGGGACGGCATTGCCAACCGCAAGGAGCAGCCCGCCGCCCGGCCCCGGGGGGACCGTTCCCTGGCCGAGCGGCTGGCGAGCCCCGACAGCGCCGACCGGGAGGCCGTGGAGCGGGCCTGGCTCGAGGGCGACCGGGAGCAGCGCCGGCTGCTGCTGCAGGCCGCCGTGGCCGCCGGCGGGCGGGCGCCGGTGGAGCTGCTCCGCCTCGCGGTGTACGACCTGGACCCGGAGCTCGCCGGCCTCGGCCGCCAGGCCCTGGCCCGGAGCGAGTCGCCCCAGGCGGTGGACCTGATTGCGAAGGCCCTCCAGCAGCCCCTGCCGGCGGCGGAGCGCGATGCCCTGGTGGCGGCCCTCGAGCGCTTCGGGCAGAAGATCCCCCGGGCCCGCACCCTGGCGGTGGTGCACCGGGGGCTGGCCGCCGACCCCGGCCTGGTGGACCCGGAGCGCTGGGCCGAGGCCCTGGCCGGCGCCGCGGCCCCGGAGGTGCCCGGCTGGGACCAGGTCCAGGCCCGGCTGGACTACTGGTCCGAGCTGGCCGCCAGTCGGCCGGACGATGCGGCCGCGCAGCTCGAGGCGGCCGAGGCCTTCCTCACCTTCGCCCTGGACGAGCGCAGCGCCCGGGTGCTCGGCGCCGCCGGGCCCCGCCGGGGGGGGGGCGACATGGTGCGGCTGCTCCTGGAGGACGCCCGGCGTCTGGCCCGGCGGGCCGGGGAGCTGGGGGCTTCGGGCTGGCGGCTGGACACCGTCCTGGCCCTCACCGCCTTCCACCTGGGCGAGCGGGAGGCGGCCCTGGAGCACGCGTCCCGGGCGGTGGCGGCGCTGCCGCCGGGGCGCACCGACTGGCAGGCGGCCGCCGTCCTCGCGGTCTTCGCCAGCCTGCGCCAGGAGGACATCCTCCAGGCGGTACGGAAGCAGGAGGACTGGCCGCCCGGGTGGCTGGCCGACGTCCACGCCGCCTGGTCGGTGCTGGCGGCGCACCCCCGCTGCAGCGAGGCGATGGTGGTCCAGCACCACGACTTCCTCCGCCGCCTGGGTGCCGACGCCGCCGCCGACCGGGTCCTGGAGCGGGGGCTCCGCCGCTTTCCCGAGTCCTGGGAGCTGCACGCCCGCCTGCGCCGGAAGCTCCTGGTGGAGGAGGGCGTGGCTGGCCTGGAGCGCCACTACGCGGCCTGGCTGGAGCGGCCGGATGCTCCCCGGCACCTGGCGTGGTTCGCCGGCTACGCGGCCGTCGTGACCGCCGAGTTCCACCGGCGGGCCGGCCGCCGGGACGAGGCCATGGCGGCCTACGGGCGGGCCATCGGCCTCTACGAGCAGTGCGCCGCGGAGGACCCGGCGACGGCGGCGAGCAGCCGGTGGTACGAGGCCCTGTGCCTGGCCGGCCAGGCCCGGCTGGATCTGGAGGAGGGGCGGCTGGAGCCGGCGGTGGAGCGCCTGCTCGCCGCCTTCGAGCGGGAGCCCCGGGCGGCGGCCAGCCTGGACGGTCTCGGCCTGTCTGCGGTGGCCACCGCCCGGACCCTGCAAGCCCGCTGCCGGCGGGATGGCCGGGACGATCTCGCGGTGCGCATCCAGGAGGGCCTCGACCGCCTGGCCGAGGTGGACCCGGCCTTGCTGGAACCGCCTGCCTTCGAGCGGGGCGGGGCCGGGCGTCGGCGACGGTGAGGGCGGACGGGGCCGTCAGCCCCCGGCCACGCAGGCGGCCAGCCCCCGGCGGAGGAAGTCCTCGTCCAGGTCACGGCCGATGAAGACCAGCTCGGTGCAGGGCGCCTCGTCGCCCCAGGGAGCGTCGGCGTTGGCACTGAAGAGGTCGTAGACGCCCTGGAGGAGGACGCGGTAGGGGCGCCCCTGGAGGTACAGGAAGCCCTTGTAGCGGAGGAGGCGGGGCCCGAGCATGCGCACGCAGGCCCGGAGCCAGAGCTGGGCCTGGAGTTCGTCCAGGGGGCGCTCCTCGCGCAGGACCACGGCGCGATGCCCTCGAGGTGCCCGGCGCCCGCCGCGGGGGGGGGGAGGTCGGCCAGGGAGCGGG
>CAYMFV010000478.1:0-2556 GCA_964389745.1 uncultured Planctomycetales bacterium
GAGCGGCCCGATCCAGGGCCACCTCGAGCTGGGGCTCCTCGGAGCGCTGGTAGCGGACGTCCGTGCTGCCGGGCACCTGGCGGACCAGCTCCCGGGTCCGGGCGGCAAGCGCGTCGAGGAGGTCGAGATCGTCTCCGTAGAGGCGCACGGCGATCTCCGCCCGGGTGCCCTCCAGGGTCTCCTCGATGCGCTCCTCGAGGAAGGGCTTGACGCTGAACACCACGCCCGGGAAGCCCCCCAGGGTCCGCCGGATGGAGGCCTGGATCTCCGCCGACCCGGTGCGAGTCGGCTTCAGCCCGACCACGAGCTCGCCGAAGTCGGGGCCGGCCGTGTCCTCGCCGAGCTCGGCCCGCCCGACCTGGAGCGCCACGGAACGGACATAGGGATTGCCGAGCAGCTCCCGGCTCGCCTCCTGGCCGAGCCGGAGGGTCTCCTCCAGGGCGATCCCCGGCGCCGCGCTCATCTGCACGATGAGGTGCTGCTCCTGGAACTCCGGCAGGAACTCGCCGCCGAGAAGCGGCAGGAGCGTGGCCGCCCCGAGGCAGCTCACCACGACGAGCGCCAGGAGCCCGTCCGGATGCGCGGCGAGCCGGGCGAGCACGGCCCGGTGCGCACCCTTGAGCCAGCGGATGTAGGGCGGCTCGCCGCGCCCCGGCTCCCGCCCCAGCAGGAGCAGGCAGAGCGCCGGGGTGACGGTCAGGGCCACGGCCAGGGAGGCGAGGGTGGCCAGGATGAAGGCGATGCCCAGCGGCGCGAAGAGCTTGCCCTGGACGCCGGACATCGCCAGCACCGGCAGGAAGACCAGGCCGACGATGAAGGTCGCGTAGACGACCGCGCCGCGCACCTCCAGGGAGGCCTCGAGGACCACGCGGAAGGCCACCCGGGCCCGTTCGGCAGCCGGCGTCAGGCGCAGGCGGCGGTGGATGTTCTCCACGTCGATGATGGCGTCGTCCACGACCACCCCCACGGCGATGGCGAAACCGCCCAGGGTCAGGGTGTTCAGGGTGACGCCCCAGGCGTCGAGCACCACCACCGCCACCAGCAGGGACAGGGGAATCGAGACCAGGGAGATCAGGGCGGTGCGCAGGTTCAGGAGGAAGAGGAACAGCACCACGGCCACGAAGGCGCCGCCCACGAGCACCGAGTGGCCGACGTTGGCCAGCGAGGTCTCGATGAAGTCGGCCGGCCGGAAGAGCCTCGTGTCCAGGACCACGCTCTCGGCGGCAAGGGTGGGCTCCAGCTCGGCGAGGGCATCCTCCACCGCCCGGGTCACCTCGAGGGTGTTGGCCCCGTACTGGCTCCAGACCTGGAGCAGCACCCCGGGTTCGCCCTGGATCGCTGCGTCGCCGATCTTCGGCTCCGGCCCCTCCACCACCTCGGCCACGTCCGCAAGGCGCACCACCGCGCCCTCCTGGCGGGCCACCACCGCCTGGCCCAGCTCGGCCGGGGTCAGGGCCTGGCCCTCGCTCCGGACCGTGAGGCGCTGGTTCGGCGTCTCCACGAAACCGGCGCCCAGGACCCCCGTGGCCTCCCGGGCGGCCGCCACGAGCTCGTCGAGGGTCAGGTGGAAGGCCAGCAGGCGCTCCGGCCGGAAACGCACCTGGAGCTGCCGCACCGCGCCGCCGAACTCCACGACGCTGGCCACACCCGGCACGCCGAGCAGTCGCGGGCGCACCGTCCAGTCGGCCAGGGTGCGCAGCTCCATGGGCCCGAGGCTCGTGGAGGTCAGGCCCACACCCAGGATCAGGGAGGTGCTGGAGGTGAGGGGGGCCAGCACCGGGGCGCCGACGCCCGCCGGCAGCTCCTCCGCGATCTCGGTGAGGCGCTCGCTGACCATCTGCCGCGCCTCCAGCAGGCCGGTCTGCTCGCGGAAGATCGCGGTCACCACCGACAGGCCCTGGATGGACTGGGAGCGGATGGACTCCAGGTTCCCGACGCCGTTGATCCCGTACTCCACCGGGCGGGTGACCAGGTTCTCGACCTCTTCCGCCGAGAAGCCGGGCGCCTGCGTGTGGATCACCACCAGCGGCGGGGCGAACTCGGGGAAGACGTCGAGGCGGGTCCGGGTCGTCACCAGCACGCCGTAGGCGGCAGCCAGGACCGCGGCCGCCACGACGACACCCCGGTGGCGGAGAGAGCCGGCGACGAGGGCGCGCAGCACCGGCTGTCAATCCCCTTGCTCTTCCTCGACGGCTGCGGCAATGCGGCCGCGCTGCTCCTCGGAGAGCAGCACCTCCGCGCCGGCGACGACGAGCGGGACGCCAGCCTCGAGATCCCTGCTGAACCAGGCACGGGCGAGGGGTTGCTCGAGGTGCACCAGCCGGCGGGTGTAGTCCTCGCCGGCAGCGAGGTAGACCCAGCTCAGCCCCTGGTCGTACACGATCGCGCCCGCGGGGATGGCGACACCTGCCACCGCCGGCCCGGGCAGGCGGAGGCGGACCGCGACCGTGGCGCCGGGCTGCAGGGAGGGCGCCGGATCCGTCACCAGGAGCAGGAAGGCCCGGCCCTGGATCCGCCCCTCCGTGGCCGGCGCCGGAGCCAGGCGGGCGGCCTCCT
>CAYMFV010000479.1:0-2554 GCA_964389745.1 uncultured Planctomycetales bacterium
GGCGCAGGGCGAGCCCCGGAGCCTCCAGGCGGGCCTCCCGGACCTGCAGCGCGCCGGCATCCAGGCCCGCCGCCAGGGCCAACCGGGCGGTGCCCGTGCCCAGCCGGCCCCGCTCCGCCGGGGGCAGGAGCAGGTCGAGCCAGGTCGGGTCCGCCAACTCCGCGTCGAGGCGCAGGTCGAGCTCCGCCTTTCCCAGGGGCAGGGTGGCGCCGGCCAGGAGGGCGGACAGCTCCAGGGGCAGCTCCAGGGCACCGCTGGCGGTGGCCTCCAGCCCCGGCGCCCGCAGGCTGGCCTCCTCCAGGGAGATGCCGGCGGCGCTGCCGGCCAGTACCAGGTCCAGATCGAGGCGTCCGGGGGGGGGCGGTCCGGAGACCGGCGCCAGGCCCAGGGAGTGCACACGAAGGCGGAGGGTCAGCTCGGGGGCGGCCAGGGTTCCCCCGGCGGCCAGCGCCAGGTCCAGGCGACCGCCCTGGACCGGGATCGGCCAGAGGGTGGGCAGCAGCCCGCTCAGGCGATCCGGTTCCAGGGCCCGGAGGCCCACGGCCAGGTCCAGGCGCGTGTCGGGGGGAGCGGTGCCCGGGGAGAGGAGAACCCGGGGCAGACGGCCGTCCGCCTCCAGGACGCCGGCCGGGCCGGCCAGGGCCAGGTCACGGAGCTCGAGAGCCTCCCGGTCGAGGCGCAGCCGGGCCGGTTGCTCCAGGGCCAGGGTCGTCCCGTCCGTCTCCAGGTACAGCTCCTCCAGGACCAGCTCCAGGAGGCCGGTCGCCGCCCGCCCCTCCAGGGCGAGGCCCAGGCGGAAGGGGGAGACGAGGGGAACCCGGGCGACGCCCGGGAAGGCGCCGGGCCGGCTCACGGCGGCGTCGAGACGGGCCTGGAAGCGGAGCTCCCTCTCGCCGGCGGCCGCGGGCGCCAGGGCGGCCACGGCCGTGGCCCGGAAGCGGCCGGCCGGTCCGGCTGCGGTGAGACGGGTCAGCGTCAGCCGGCCTCCGGCCAGCCCGGCCGCCAGCTCCAGCCGCTCCGGCAGGGGGGGGGCAGACGGGGGCGGCACCCACTCCAGACGACGGGCCAGGGCGGCTCCGTCCTGGAGGAACAGCTCCAGCTTCCCGCTGGCCTCCGCCAGCCACTCCAGGGGGGAGGAGCGCAGGTCGAAGGCCGTTTCCAGGGCGAGGCTGGCCGTGCACTCCGGGCTCTGGAGCTCGACGGCGGGCAGCACCAGGCGACCGGCCGGCGCGGGGCCCGCTTCGAGGCTGCCGCCGGCCACGGCTAGGTGCAGGCCCCGCCAGGAGGCGCTTCCGGCGAGCTCCCGGACCCGGATCACCGGCAGGGCTCCGGGAAGGGTCGCCGCCTCATCCCGGGACGAGGCGGCGGCGGGCAGGCGATCCAGATCCAGCTCCGCCTCGAGGCGGCTGGCCTCGATCCCCAGGCTGGCCAGCCATCCCTCCGGGCGCCGGAGCAGGACCGGGAGGGACCAGTCGAGGCGCAGCTCCCGCACGTCCAGGGAGCGCAGGATGGTGCGGGTGCCGGGCTCCAGGCTGCGGATGCGGTCGATCCTGAGCCCGCCGAACCAGGAGCCGCCCAGCCCCTCGACCTGCCAGCGGCCGCCGAGGGCGGCGGCCAGGCGGTTCTCGGTCAGACGGCAGAGGGGGGGTCCCAGGAGGGGGTTGCGGAGGACCCAGAGGAGGCCCAGGCCCAGGACCACGCCCAGCAACAGGCGTCGCCAGCGCCGGCGCCGGGGCGCCGGCCTCGGGGTGCTCTCCTGGCTCTGTGCTTCCGAGTCCGGGCTCATCCGGCCGTGGGCCTCCTCCGGCGGGCGCGCCATTGTAGGTTGGGGGCGTGGATGCCCGTGGCCTCGTGGCTCTGGCGGTCCTGGCAGGAGTGGTGGTCCTCCTCTTCTCCCGCCGCGTCCGTGTCGAGCTGATCGCCCTGGCCGTGCCCGTGGTGCTCCTGGCCACCGGCGTTCTCCAGGAGCCGGCCGCCGCCTTCCAGGGCTTCGGCAACCTCGCCGTCCTGGCCATCGCCGCCCTCTTCGTGGTGGGTGCCGGCCTGGCCGAGAGCGGCGTCGCCGCCCTCCTGGCCCGTTTCGTGGAACGGACCGGCCGGGGTAGCGAGGCCCGGACCCTGCTGCTGGCCTGTCTGCCGGTGGCGGCACTGTCCGCCTTCGTGAGCAACGCCGCCACCGTGGCCGTCTTCCTGCCTGCGGGCATGGCCCTGGCCCGCCGGGGGGCCCTGCCCCGGAGCCGCTTGTTCCTGCCGGTGGCCTTCGCGGCCATGCTGGGGGGCAACGTCACCGCCCTGGGCACGGCCTCCAACCTGGTCCTGGCCGACGCCCTGGAACGCTCGGGCCAGGGCCACCTGGGCGTCTTCGCCTTCGCTCCCGTGGGCCTGCCCCTGGCCCTCCTGGGCCTCGTCTTCCTGGCAGTGTGCGGCCGCTGCCTCCTGCCCCGGCGGCACACCGAGGACCGGCTCCGGGAGGCGAGCATCCCCGAGGACCTGGCCCGCTCCTACGGCCTGACCCGTAACCTGGTCCGGGTGCGGGTCGGGCCCGCCGCCACGG
>CAYMFV010000480.1:0-2553 GCA_964389745.1 uncultured Planctomycetales bacterium
TCAGGGCCTGGTCACGGAAGAGCTGCCCGGCGATCCCCTCGACGAAGACGATGGGGGCGAAGACCGCCACCGTTGTCAGGGTCGAGGCGGTCACGGCGCTGCCCACCTCCCGGACGCCGCGCACCGCCGCCTCCAGGGGGGGGGAGCCGTCCTCCCGGAAGCGGGTGATGGACTCCAGGACGACGATGGTGTTGTCCACCAGCATGCCGATGCCCAGGGCCAGGCCGCCCAGGGACATGACGTTCAGGCTGACGCCGGCCAGGTACATGACGCCGAAGGTGGCCACCACCGAGACCGGGATGGACAGGGCGATGACCAGGGTCGGGGCGTGGCGGCGGAGGAAGAGGAAGCAGACCAGGACGGCCAGGAAGCCCCCGGCCAGGCCCGCCTGGCGCACCTCCCGGATGGCACCCCGGACGAAGCGGCTCTGGTCGGAGAGCACCGTCAGGTGCAGGTCCCCGGGCAGCTTGTTGGCCAGGAAGTTCTGCATGCGCCGGCGCTGGGCCGCCTCCTGCCGGGCGTCGGTGCCAGCCGCCGGCGCCGCGCCCTCGGGGTGCTCCGCCAGCCAGCGCTGCTGCTCCGGTGTGCCGAAGAGCCGGGCCAGGACCCGATCCGCCACCTGGACGATGTTCGCGCCCGCCTCCCGGAAGACGTCCACCTCCACCGCCTCCTCGCCGCCGACCCGGAGGATCACGTCCCGGTCCCGAGCGGCCCGGCGCACGACGGCCAGGTCCCGGATGTGGATGGGGATGCCGTTGCGTACCAGGACCGGCACGTCGCGGATCTCCTCCAGGCTGCCGAACTCGTTCAGGGTGCGGACCACGTACTCGACGGAGCCCTCCTCCAGGGTGCCGCCGGGGACGTTCAGGTTTTCCTCCAGGAGGCGCTGCCGGATCAGCTCCGGCGGGACCCGCAGGGCGGCCAGGCGCTGGGGGTCCACCAGGACGTGGATCTCGTCTTCCAGGCCGCCCCGGACCTTGACCGCGGCCACGCCGTCGAGGCTCTCGAGCTCCCGTTCCAGCTCCCGCTCGGCCACGTCCCGCAGGCGCACCAGGTCGGCGCTCCCCGACAGGGCGATGCGCAGGATGGGGTCCAGGCTCGGGTCGTAGCGGAGGATCAGGGGGCGCTCGGCCCCGGGGGGCAGGAAGACCCGGTCCAGGCGCTCCCGGACGTCCTGGACCAGGAAGTCCAGGCGGGCGTCCCAGTCGAACTCCAGGAGGATCTCGCTGACCTCCGCCCGGGAGGAGGAACGGATCCGGACCAGGTTGCCGACGGTGGCCAGGGCGTCCTCCAGACGCTCGGTGATCCGCTGCTCCACGTCCTCGGGCGCCGCTCCGGGATAGAAGGTCCGGACCGTGAGGCTCGGGTAGTCCACCGGCGGCAGCAGGTCGAAGGGCAGGCGCCCCAGGCTGACCAGGCCGAAGACCACGGTCGCCAGGACGACCATCAGCATGCCCACCGGGCGGCGCACGCCCATGGCCAGCATCCCCCCCCCTCCAGGGCCGGACCGCCCGCTCATTCCGCCGCCACCTGGACCGGGTCGCCGTCGGCCAGCCGGTCGGCGCCCACCACCACCACCAGGTCGCCGGGCCGCAGGCCGTCCGCCGCCGGCAGGGCCTCGAGCCAGGCCGGCTCCTCGAAACCGGGCTGCACCTCGAGGCGCACCGCCCGTCCGTCCCGGACGGCGAAGCAGGCCGGCCGTCTGCCCTGGTAGAGGAGGGCCTCCTTGGGCACCAGGAGGGCCTCCTCGTGCCGGTCCAGGACCAGATGGATGCGCACCAGGATGCCGGCGGGCAGGCGGCCCTCGGGCGGCTCCAGGGCCGCGGTGACCTTCACCGTGCCGCTCTCGGTGTCGACCACCGGGGCGATGCGCTCGATGTGGCCCAGGATGACCGTGCCGGGCATGGCGTCGCTTACCGCCTCCAGGGACTGGCCGACCCGGAGTACGGCCAGCTCCCGCTGGGGCCGGTGGAAGACGGCCCGGGGGTGGGAGAGGTCGGCCACCTGGAAGACCCGGGCGCCGATGGCCGTCCGGTCGCCCACCGAGATGTCCCGGGCAGTGACCGTGCCGGCGATGGGGGCCCGGATCGTGCAGCGCTCCAGCTCCACCCGGGCCTGGTCCAGGGTCACCCGGGCCGAGGCCGCGGCCGTCTCCGCGTCCTTGAGGGCCTGGGCGCTGGCCTCCAGGTCCCGATCGCTGATCAGGGCGGTCCCCCCCTCCTCGGCCAGCTTGCGGTTGCGCTCGTGGTCCCGGCGGGCCTGCTCCAGGCGGTTCCGGGCCTCCTCCAGGCGGACCTCGGCCTCGGCCACCTGGAGCCGGGCCAGCTCCTCCCGGAGCCGGGCCAGGACCTGCCCGGCCTGGACGTCGTCGCCCTCCTCGGCCAGGACCTCCACCACCGGCTCCGCCCGCTCGGCGACCACGTCGACCACGTCCAGGGACTCCACC
This sequence comes from uncultured Planctomycetales bacterium, assembly GCA_964389745.1. GTDB lineage: Bacteria > Planctomycetota > UBA1135 > UBA1135 > UBA1135 > CAYMFV01. The sequence goes on from CAYMFV010000480.1 coordinate 2,447, forward strand.
AGGGCCGTCACCTCCAGGTGGCGCACGATGGGCCCGACCCGGACCGGGGCCACCCGGACCAGGGCCGCCTCGGGTGCCGGGATGCCGGCGGGGGGCAGGTCCTCGGG
>CAYMFV010000481.1:0-2552 GCA_964389745.1 uncultured Planctomycetales bacterium
GCGCGTACTCGCCCACCAGGATGCGGGCGACGTCCCCCCGCTGGCCCAGGCCCTCGCCGGAGATGAAGGTGCGCAGGCCGCCGTCGTCGAAGTCGTGGGACTCGTGGATGTGCCCGGCGAGGAGGACGACCGCGTCCAGCTCCAGGAGCGTGCGCCGGAGCCAGTCGGCCTCCAGCCTCCGGTTCAGGGCGTGGGGGCGGTCCCGGAGTCCCGCCAGCACCCGGGGGTCGTTCAGGGCCCGGTGGGTGAAGGCCACCAGCGGCGCCTCCGGCCGCTCGGCCCGGACCGTCCGGAACTCCCGGAGCAGTCGTCCGCGGCCGCCGCCCCAGGCAGGCAGGGTGTCGCCGGCCGTGTCCAGGTTGAGGAACAGGACGCCGCCCAGCTCGAACCAGGAGTTCAGGGGCCCGAAGTACTCCTGGAAGAAGCGGAAGCGGAAGCGGTGGCCGCCGTGGAAGTCGTGGTTGCCGACGGCCACGTAGACGGGGATGGGGGCCTCCCGGAAGATGCGGGCGGCGTGCTCGAAGTCGTCGTGCCGGTAGGCGAGGTCGCCGAGGTGGACGAGGAAGTCCGCCCCGAGCTCGGTGGCCCGCTGGAAGCAGAACTCCAGCTCCCCGGCGCCGCCGGTGTCGCCCACGGCCACGAAGCGGTAACGCTCCCGCTCGGGAAAGCGCCAGCGAAGCTCCCGGACGGCGCCGACGGGCAGGTGCAGGACGACCTCCCGGCGCAAGCCCGCCCGGGTTTCGTCCACGTCCTCCCCTTGCTCCAGGACCGCCTCGGGGTGGACGTTCTCCAGCACCACGTGCACGGGACCGCCCCGGCTTCCCTCCAGGACCAGGACCGGCTCGGGCACGAAGGCCCGGAAGACGGGGACGTCCTCCTCGGCCTCCCGGCGCAGGTAGGCGCCCCGGGCCTCCGCCCGCCAGCCGGCCGGATCGGAGGCCTCCCGGGGCCAGGGCGGCGGGTCGAACTGCAGCGGCGGGTAGCGGAGCCCCTGGGCCAGGGAGAGGGCGGCGCCCGCTCCCAGGAGGAGCAGGAGGAGGAGCAGGAGGCGGCGGCGGGTCATGGCGGCGGCGACGGCGGATCAGACCTGGAGGGGCTCCTCCACGGCGGCCTTCTGCATGGCGACCAGCTCGGCGACGCCCCGGAGCCCCAGGTCCAGCATCTCCGTGAACAGCTCCCGGGGGATGGGCTCGCCCTCCGAGGTGGACTGGACCTCGACGATGCGGCCGCCGCCGCTGGCGACCACGTTCATGTCCACCCCGGCCTCGAAGTCCTCGGCGTAGTCCGGGTCCAGGACCACCCGGCCGGCCACGTGGGCCACGGAGACCGCCGCCAGCCAGTCCCGGAGGGGCCAGTGGCCGACCTGGTTGCGCCCCGCCATCACCCGCAGGGCGTCGTGCAGGGCCACGCAGGAACCGGTGAGGGCGGCGCAGCGGGTGCCGCCGTCGGCCTGGACGACGTCGCAGTCCACGTAGAGGGTCCAGTTCGGGAAGGCGGAGAGATCGAGCACCGAGCGCAGGGCCCGGCCGATGAGGCGCTGGATCTCGACGCTCCGGCCATCCCGGCGCTGGTACTCCCGGGGCTTCCGGCCCTCGACGCTGCCCGGGAGCATGGCGTACTCCGCCGTCAACCAGCCCTCCTTCTTGTTGAGCTGGAAGTTCGGCACCCCAGGCACGGCGCTGACCGTGCACAGGACCCGCGTCCGACCGAAGTGGACCAGGACCGAGCCCTCGGAGGACTCGGTGAAGCCGCGCTGGAAGCGGATGGGGCGGAGGGCGTCGTCTGCCCTCCCGTCGAAGCGTTCCATGGTGGGGGGGTGCCAGGCTTGGGTCAGGGGCCCGGGGCCAGGGGCCGGAGGTCCTGGACCCAGCCTGCCGGCTGCGTGACCACCGCTCCCTCCGGACCCCAGGTCAGTCCCCGGGAAACGGAGAATTCTAGCAGCGGCCCGGCCACCACGCGGCCCTCCCGGGTCCGACCCTCGACGCCCCGGGGTGCCCAGGCCCGGAGGAGTGCCAGGAACTCCGCCTCGAGGGCCGCCGGTCCGGCCCGTTCCAGGCGGGCGAGGCGGGCCTCGAGTTCCCAGAGGAGGAGGAGGAGGATGTCCTCCCGGATCGGCTTGCGGGCGGCGGCCGCCGCCAGGCAGGTGGCCGGCTGCGCCACGGCCTCGGCCGGTGGCGCGGCGTGGACGTTGACGCCGAGGCCGAGGAGGAGGGCGGGAGCATCGCCCGGGCCCGGGCCGGCCACCTGCTCGGCCAGGATGCCCGCCACCTTGGCGCCGCCCAGGAGCAGGTCGTTCGGCCACTTGAGGGCCAGGGGCAGCCGGGCCCAGGGCCGGCAAGCGGCGGCCAGGGCACAGGCGGCCAGGACGCCGCTGACCTCGGCCGGTCGGGGCGGGGGGACCAGGACCAGGGTGGCGGCCAGGTTGTGGCCGGCCGGCCCCGACCACCAGTCCCGGCGCCGGCGACCCCGGCCCGTCGTCTGCACCTCGGCCAGGACCAGGAGACCGTCTCCGGGCTCCCCGGCCGTCAGGACCTCCTGCGCCACTTCCTGGG
>CAYMFV010000482.1:0-2551 GCA_964389745.1 uncultured Planctomycetales bacterium
GGGTGTTGAGGGGAGGAGGGGGAGCGAAAGTACAGACCTACTGATACACAACCCCCTGGAGCGCGCCATCCAGGAGTACCTCAAGGTCCACAACGAAGACCCTACGCCCTTTGTCTGGACCAAGACAGCCGACCAGATCCTCGAGAGCGTCGCGGCCTTTTGTCATCGAACTTCTGACTCAGGACACTAGGACGAAGCTGAGCAGGCGGAGCTGATGGGGTCCGCAGTGCCAGAGGGAGTTGAAGATGTCGGAGATCCAGGGGAAGCCGGGAGGGGCTGAGGGGCCCCCCGCGGGAGCGGTCGCAACCGGGATGTGTCCGCTACACGACAGAGCGGGTGGAGACTCAGGGGCGCAGGCTGCTTTCGACCTTGACTGCGGAGATCGGCGCCGCAGGCAGCGAAGGCGTCCAAACCGATGCGGGAGCCAGATTTCCCCAGGGCGTCTTCCGGTACGAGGAGCCCAGCCTGTATTGCATAGGCGGCACAGAGCGGGTCACTCGGCTCCTGTCGGAAGCCGTAAGCACTGGTGAGAACGGGACTTGTACCTGCCGAAGGCCCCTGACGCGCGTTTGGAGCCCCTGGAGCCCCTGGGCTGCAAGAGGCCCGGGGTTCAAATCCCCGCGCCCCGACCATTCGCCGGAAGGGCAGGTCATGGCCCCATTTAGGGTTTCCTCCCTGGGCAGTCCGTGTACAGGCTCTCGAGACGGCGGTTCCCCTGTCCCGCCACGGAGGATTTCCATGAAACAGTACCTGCGTGTTCCCTTGCTCCTCGTGGTCGGAGCCCTGGCCCTCCTGCTCGCGCCCCGGGTCTTCGGCACCCGGGATGCCGCTCCCCCTCGGGGTGGCCTTGGCCTGGGCATGCACAGCGGCGTGACCACTCTTACGCCGGGCAGCACCCACACGGTTTTCACCGTTCCCGGGACGGGCGTGCAGCGCGTCATCCTCAAGGACGTCTGGGTGGTGGACGGCACGAATCTCGTTCCCGTGGGCGTCACGCTCTACCTCGGCGACAACGACGGCGCCACGGTGACCCGCTTCGCCACCCTCGACGGCTGGGCGACGTCGACGGCCTACCAGAACAACATCTCCTTCTCCGGCGGCTGGGTCTTCGACCCCGGGGACAGCTTCGAGGTCGAGGTGACGGCGGGCTCCGCCGTGTCCTTCGACATCGGCTGGACCCTGCTGGCCGAGTAGGGCCCGGCCCTGGCCTGCGCCCGGGGGCCTCTACTCCCGGGCGCCCGCCGTATGCCCGGGCTCTTCGGCCGGCGCTCCCAGGAACTCCGCCAGCGGCTCCGCCTGCGCCGCGGCATCCTCCTCGCCGAGGCGCAGGAGGCGGTCCAGGTAGTCCTCCTGGAACATGATCAGGCTCAACATGTCGTTGCTCCGGGTCTCCCGGGTACCGAGGCCCCGGGTCAGGAAGCGCAGGGTGCCGGGCAGGCGGGCCTCGAACTCGTTGGCCAGCTGTCCCAGGTCCTGGGAGGGGCGGACCACCAGGACATCCACCTTGCGCAGGCCGCCCCACTGGTCGGGGTGGAGGCGGTCCAGGAGGGCGTTGATGCGGCCCAGGCGCAGGGCGTCGGCGTCGAACTGGTCGAGGAAGATGGAGTTCAGCAGGATGCCGGCCATCTGGGCAGGGGGGGGGTAGCCCTCGACCACCGGTCGGCGGGCCTCCTCGACGCTCCGGCCGTAGCGGGTCGAGAGGGCCAGGATGCGCCCGGCGCCCAGGTGGATGGCTGGGGAGAAGGGGGCCGTCAGGCGCATGCCGCCGTCGCCGTACCAGTCCTGGCCGACGCGCACGGCGGGGAAGAGGAGGGGCAGGGCCGCCGAGGCCATGATGTGCTGCACGCCCAGCTCCACCCGGGCGCCGACCCGGTGGGCCCGCTCCCAGCCGTGGATGTCCCGGCCCTCCACCCAGGTCGTGGAGCGGCCCGTGCTGTAGGAGGTCGCCGTGAGGGCCACCGCCTCCAGCCGGCCGGCGGCCAGGTTGGTGGCCACGCCCTCCAGCCGACCGCCGGGACCGCAGGGGAGGCGCCGGCAGAGGAAGGCCCGGAGGGGGGCGGTGTCCACCAGGCCCCGGGGGCGGGGGCCCCGGCGCCGCCCGCCGGAGAGCAGGCGCAGGGTCCAGCTCAGGGCCCGGGAGCCCAGGTGCAGGCCGCCCACCGAGAAGACCCGGTCCAGGGTGAGGGCGGCCCAGGAGGCCTGGAGGAGGGCGGCGCGCTCCTCCAGGGAGCCGGTGTAGGCGGCCAGGCCGGCGGCGTTGATGGCGCCGGCGGAGACGCCGGTGAGGATGGGAAGATCCAGCTGCGGCCAGAGCCGGGCCATTCCCCGGAGGAAGCCCGCCTGCCAGGCGGAGCGGGCGCCGCCGCCACTCATGACCAGGGCGAGGCTCATGGCCGCCCTGCCGTCAACGGCCTCGGGGGGCGAAGACCGGCCGCCGGGCGTCGGTGAAGGCCAGGCGCCGGTACCACCGGGCCACTTCGCCGGCGCCGAGCCCGGCCAGGGCGTCGGCCAGGCCCCGCAGGTCCCGGCGGCGATGGACCGTGCGCCGGCC
>CAYMFV010000483.1:0-2551 GCA_964389745.1 uncultured Planctomycetales bacterium
CGAGACGGCCTCCGACCTCGTGGAAGTCGCCTTCCGGCTGCGCGAACTCGAAGTCCCGTCGATTCCCGTCAACTTCCTGATTCCCATCGAGGGCAACCAGGTGATGCACGACGGAAGCCTCACGCCCCAGCGTTGCCTGCGCGCCCTGTGCCTGATGCGTCTCGTCAATCCACGGGCCGAGATCCGCATCGCCGGCGGACGCGAGGGACACCTGCGTTCCCTGCAGGCCCTGGCCCTGTATCCCGCCGGCGGGCATCACGGCCGCCTCCTGGAGCAGCTCGTGGCGGCGACGGGCATCCGCCACCGGGTGGTGTCGGTGGCCGGCCAGACCCGGCAGAACCTGCTGGTCGTGGAGGAGGGCACCGGCTGCCAGTACCGCTTCACCTTTCCCGGGGCGCTCCTGAGCCATGAGGAGCAGGAGGCCGTCCTGGCCGCGGTCCTGGCCGAGGAAGCGGATCTGGTGGTGGTCTCCGGCAGCCTGCCCCCCGGGGTGCGGGCGAACCTCCTGGCCCGCCTCGCCACCGCCCTCCAGGCTCGGGGCACGCGCCTGGTGATGGACGTCTCCGGCACCGCCCTGCGCCTGGCCGCCCGGACCGGCGTCTTCCTCCTGAAGCCGAACGTCCGTGAGTTCTGCGCCCTGGCCGGCTGCGCCGTGGACGACGGGGTGGAGCCCCTGGCGCTCCTGGCCCGGCAGTGGATCGCCGACAGCCCGAGCGAGGTCCTGGTCCTGTCCCTGGGCCGGCGCGGGGCGATCCTGGCCACCGCGGCGGAGGTGCCCTGCCACTTCCATCCCCCGGAGCTGCCCGAGGTGAGCGCCGTGGGCGCCGGGGACAGCATGGTGGCAGGCATCGTCCACGGGCTCGCCGGCGGAGCGCCCCTGGAGGAGGCCGTCCGCCTGGGCGTCGCCGCCGGGGCGGCGGCGGTCCTGACGCCGGGCTCCCGCCTGTGCCGCCGCCAGGACGTGGAGGTCCTCCTCCCCCAGGTGGCGATGCGGCGCCTGGCCCGGGCCTGACGGCGGCCAGGACAGCATTCTTCGCGGTATTCCTGGCCGTCTTTCCTGTCGCCGCCGGTTGGCCCGCGCCTTTCCACGAAGAGAACCGTCGTCACCGGCGTCAGGAAGGCAGATCCCTCCCGGCCAACCGGAGACGGGTCTTTCCAACCGTGGGGGAAACATGAATGCGATTCCGAAGCAAGTCCTGATCTGCTGCGCCCTGGCGGCCACGATGCCGCCCCTGGCGGCCCAACACTACCGCACCCGCATCCTCGAGGCACCCGGAGCCCGGGAGGTCTTCGTGACGGACCTGGCCGACCCCGGCCTGGTGGTGGGACACTCCCTCCAGGAGGACGGCAGCCGCCACGCCTGGCTGTGGGACCTCCGCTTCGGCACCGCCCGGGACCTCACTCCGGCCTGGGCCCGGGTCGCCCAGGCTCGCTGCGTGAACGCCGACGGGCAGGTCGCCGGTGTCGTTGTGGTGGACGGCGGCGCGGTGCATCCCTTCCTGTGGGAGGACGGCCGCTTCGAGGACCTGGCCGCCGCTCCTGGCGTGCCGGACTGGGAGGTCTTCGTGCCCCGGGAGGTCGGCGCGGACGGCACCATCCTCGGCCAGGCCTGGGATCGCCGGGGACGCAAGGTGGCCTTCCTCTGGACCCGGGAGGATGGCTTCCAGGAGCTGCCCGAGCAGGAGGCTCTGGGCGAGGCCATCGCCCTGGCAACGGCCACGGAGGACCGCCGGCTGCTCGTAGCCGTGCCCGCTTCGGGCGCCGCCGGCGCCGCCATCGTCGTCAAGCGCCAGGGCCTGCTCCCACTCACCGGCGCCGCCGACTTCGTGGACATCCAGGCCGTCAGCCAGCGCGCCCAGATCCTCGGCACCGTGGTCCGGGACCCGGAAGATCTCACCTTCGAGGCTGCCCTCCTGGACGCCCGGGACGTGCGCAACCGGCCCCAGCACCTGGGCACCCTGGGTGGCCGCTCCAGCCATGCCCTGGGCGTCAACGACCAGGAGGTGGTGGTGGGGAGCGCCCGGGACGCCGCGGAGCAACCCCGTGCCTTCCTCTGGCGGCGGGGCCGGATGTACGACCTGAACCAGGTGGTCCCCGACCTGCCCGACGGCCTCGTGCTGGCGGAGGCGGTGGCCATCACCAACCGGGGCTGCATCGCCGGCCTGGGCCGGCAGGGCGGCCGCTCCGTCGCCTGGGTGCTGGAGCCCCGGCGCCAGGGGTTCCCGACCAGCATCCACCAGCGTTGAGCTACAACAGCCCGGCTGCCGGCAGGCCCGACGGACTCCGGAAGGGCCTGCCCGCAGCGTAGCCGGCGCGACGCGCCCGGATCTCCGCCAGGAGCGCCTCGTTCTCCTCCTGCCGCGCCGCCCCCTCGGCCGCCGCCGCCGTCTGCTCCGCCGCCCGGAACCGCCCGGCCGCGGCCTGGGCCGCCGCCAGCAGGTCGAGCAGGGCTGCTCGCCGCCCGGCCAGGCGCACCAGCCGCCGGGCGATGTCCAGGGCCCGCTTCGGGGCCCGCAGCGCCGGATCCTCGTGGCAGGCCAGGATCCAGGCC
>CAYMFV010000484.1:0-2550 GCA_964389745.1 uncultured Planctomycetales bacterium
AGACTGACCCGTCGGGCCCCCAGACGCCTCTACCCCTCGCGAAGCGCTTATTCTGCGGCTAGCTGCGCTGCTCGATGGGCACGTAGTCGCGCCGGGTGGCACCGACGTAGATCTGCCGGGGGCGGCCGATGCGGAAGTCCGGGTCGTTGCGCATCTCCAGCCACTGGGCGATCCAGCCGGGCAGGCGGCCCATGGCGAACATCACGGTGAACATCTCCACCGGGATGCCCATGGCCTTGTAGATGACGCCGCTGTAGAAGTCGACGTTCGGGTAGAGGCGGCGCTGGACGAAGTACTCGTCGCTGAGGGCGATCTCCTCCAGCTTCATGGCGATCTCCAGGAGCTGGCTGGTGCTGCCGGTGGCCTCGAGGACGTCCCGGCAGGTCTGCTTGAGGATCATCGCCCGGGGGTCGTAGGCCTTGTACACCCGGTGGCCGAAGCCCATCAGCCGGGTGGTGTCGTCCCGGTCCTTGGCCCGGCGCACGAACTCCTCGGCGCTGCCCTCGTTCTGGGCGATGGACTCCAGCATCTCCACCACCTTCTGGTTGGCGCCGCCGTGCAGGGGACCCCACAGGGCGCTGACGCCGGCCGAGATGCTGGCGAAGAGGTTGGCGTGGGAGGAGCCCACCAGGCGCACCGTGCTGGTGGAGCAGTTCTGCTCGTGGTCGGCGTGGAGGATCAGCAGCAGGTCCAGGGCCCGGGCCAGCACCGGATCCACCTCGTAGTCCTCGCAGGGCGTGCCGTACATCATCCGCAGGAAGTTGCTGGTGTAGTCCAGCTCGTTGCGCGGGTAGAGGAAGGGCTGGCCGAGGGAGTGCTTGAAGGCGAAGGCCGCGATGGTGGGCATCTTCGCGATCAGCCGGACGATCGCCTCGTGGATGCTCTTCTCGGTCTCCGGCTCCTGGTAGAAGGTGGTCAGGGCGGCGATGGCGGCCGCGACCACCGGCATGGGGTGGGCATCCTTGGGCAGGGCGGCGAAGAAGCGCCGGAAGTTCTCATGGAGCATCGTGTGATAGGTGACCTCCCGCTCGAACTCCGTGAGCTCCGTCCGGGTGGGCAGCTCGCCGTGGATCAGGAGCCAGGCCACCTCCAGGAAGGTGCTCTGCTCGGCGATCTGCTCGATGGGGTAGCCGCGGTAGCGAAGGATGCCCTCCTCGCCGTTGATGAAGGTGATGTTGCTCCTGCAGGCCCCGGTGTTGCCGAAGCCGGGGTCCAGGGTGATCAGGCCCGTGGTGGCGCGGAGCTTGCGGATGTCGAGCCCCTTCTCCCCCTCGGTGCCCGTGATGACCGGGATGTCGGCGTGGCGACCCCCGTACTCGATGCGAATGGTTTCCTGGGCAGTGGTGGTGGTCATGGGAGCGTCCCGTCTCTCTGGAAGTCCATGGGGTTCTCGGGGCCTTGCGCCCGCAATCCAACCCCGCTCCGGGCACCGCCACCGGCGACCGGGACGGGGTCTCTCCCCCTGTGGGGGGCCCACGATCATTCTCTAGGCCACGGGCACCGCCCGGCCAGGGTTCCTTCTGTTTCTCTGTTTTCAGGGTGTTGAGACTTGTCCTGCCTGCCGATAGGTTTAGAGGATGCCCGGAGGGTCACGGTTCCGCCATGGACGAACCCCGGATCGCGCTCTTGGAGGGTAGGGACGAGGCCGCCGGCAGGGGGATGGGTCTAGCCCATCAACCTCGCAGGCGAGCGTCCTGGCCCTGTCTCCCCTTCCTTCTGCTGACGCCGCTCCTGACCGCCCCCCTGGGCGCCCAGGAGCCGGGCTACGGGGAGGAGGGGCCGCCCCAGACGGCAGGCTGGAGCCTGGAGGGCTCCATGCGCCTCGACTACCGGTCCCGCAGCCAGAGTCGGACCGGCGAGGACGACGCCGACGTCCTGGCCTCCGGCCACCTCCGGGCCGGGCTCCGGGACGAGGAGGGCCAGGAGCTCATGGCCCTGGTCGTGGACGGTCTCCTGACCTGGGACGCCGACGGCTTCAGCTCCCCGGACCAGTCCTTCTACGGCCTGCAGGAGACCTTCCCGAATCGTTTCCATGGGTTTCTGTATGAGGGCTACGTGGAGACGGCCGCCCTGCTCCGGGACGTGTCCTTCCGGGTCGGGCGCCAGGAGGTCACCCGGGAGGACGCCCTCTGGTTCGACGGCGGCTCGCTCCGGGTCGCCGCCACTCCGGACCTCTCCTTCCTGGCCTACGGGGGCATTCCAGTGCACTTCTACGAGTCCCGGCGCGAGGGGGATGCCCTGGCCGGGCTGGGGGCTCGATGGAAGGTGGACCCCCGGCTGGAGCTCGGCCTCGATGGGGTGCACCTCCGGGACGAGCTGACCGGGCTGGACGGCAACCGCTTCCAGACCCGGGACAACCTGTCCATCGCCAGCGCCACCTGGCGTCCCCTGGACCAGGCCCTGCTCCGGGGCTCGGCCTCCTGGGTCGGCAGCCGGGCCCGGCGCCAGGAGATGGCGGCCCACTGGGTGTCGCCGGCCGCCGACTGGCGGGTTCGCCTCCGGGTCCGCCACCAGGAGGACTACGGCGAGGCGGTGCCCACCGAGTTCTCG
>CAYMFV010000485.1:0-2549 GCA_964389745.1 uncultured Planctomycetales bacterium
GGGGTCTGCAACCGGGACTGGCAGCCGGCGGAGCTGCTCCGCTGGAAGGTGGAATTCCTGGGGCTCCGCCTCCACTAACTGGGGCCAGTATCTCACTCCGACCCCTCGGCGGTGAGGACCAGGCCGGACCACGGCTCCAGGCCCAGGAGCAGTCCGCCCGCAGCAGACCGGAGGCTGCCGGAACCGCCCAGGACCACCCGCCACCGGGCAACACCGGCCACCGGTGGCATCCGGACCTCGGTCCGACCATCGCCGCCATGGATGGCCACCAGCACCGGAGCCTCGCCCGGAGCCTCCCGGAGGAAGACCCACACGTCCCTGCCATCGTCGGCGAGCAGGGTCCGGAAGCTGCCGCTGCGCAGGGCCGGGAGCTCGCGGCGCAGGCCGAAGACCTGCCGGTACCAGGCCAGGTGCTCCCGGTCCACGTGGTTCTCCTCGGGCTCGGCGTAGGGCTCCAGGTCCTCCCAGAGCATCGGCTTGCGATTCGTGGGGTCGTCGGCCCCCCACATCCCGGCCTCGTCCCCGTACCAGATCATCGGCGCGCCCACGTAGGTGGCCTGGAGGAGCACCGCCAGCCGCGCCCGGCGCCAGGCCTCGGGCCCGGGGCGGGAGTTGTCGTAGGCGGGATTGTCGTCCTGGGGCCGGTTCATCCGGTCGTAGGGCCGGTCCGGGTTCTGCATCATGGACACCAGGCGGTCGGTGTCGTGGCTGTCCAGGAGGTTCATCAGCACCGCCGTGGCCTCGGCCGGGTAGGCCAACCGCAGTCGGGCCAGGCGCCGGTCCAGCTCGCTCACCGGGATCCGGTCCCGGCGGTTGCCCAGCCAGGCCAGCACCGCCCGGGCGAACTCGTAGTTCATGACCGCGTCGAAGTGGCGGCCGTCCAGCCAGGCATCGGCCCGGTCCCAGATCTCGCCGCTGATGTAGGCCTCCGGGTTGATGGACTTCACCAGCTCCCGCCAGCGCTCCCAGAAGGGCATCGGGATCTCGTTGGGCACGTCCAGGCGCCAGCCATCGACGCCGTCCGACGGGTCGCCGTCGCCGTCCGGGTCCATCCAGCGCCGGGTGACGGCGAAGACGTGTGCCACCAGGGACGGGCTGGCCAGGCCGTCGGCGGACTTGCGGAAGGCTGGCAGCTCGCCGAAGCCGGCCCAGCCCCGGTAGCGGAAGGGCTCCCAGGAGACGACGTCGAACCAGTCGGCGTAGGGCGAGGCCCGCCCCCGGCGGCGGACGTCCTGGAAGGCCGGGTGGGCGGTGCCCACGTGGTTGAAGACGCCGTCCACGATGACCTTGAAGCCCCGGGCGTGGGCCTCCCGGAGGAAGTCCAGGAAGATCCGGTCGCTGGCCGTCCACTCCCAGGTCGAGGGGTCGAGGAGGTCCTCCCGGGCGCTGACCTCGGCGTAGTCCCCCACCACGCCCAGGTGCTCGTCCACGTGCCGCCAGTCGGTGGCGTCGTAGCGGTGGTAGGAGCCGGCCTGGAAGACCGGCGTCAGGTAGAGGGCGTTCACCCCCAGCTCCGCCAGGTAGTCCAGCTTCTCCCGGATGCCCTGGAGGTCGCCGCCGTAGAAGCGCCGGTAGACGTAGTAGTGGTAGAAGTCCTGGCCGTCCTGGCCCTCCCACGGGCTCGGCGTGAACCACTCGCTGGTCCAGGGCCGCACCGGCTCCGGGTCGTTGGCCGGCTCGCCGTTGCGGAAGCGGTCGGGCATGACCTGGTACCAGACCGCGCCCTTGGCCCAGTCGGGCGTGCGGAAGGTCTCGGCGGGGGGGGACGGCATGGTGAAGGCCTCCGGGTGGCTGGCGACCAGCTTCCCGTCCCGGAGGAGGAAGGTGTAGGGCGTACCCGGGGGGGGGAGCGGCGGCGGCAGGACGGCCTCCCAGGTCGCCTGCAGCGGCTCCTCCAGGACCACGGCCATGGGTACCGGCTCCCGGCCGCGGACGGCCACCGCCACCGACTCCAGGTCATGGGCCAGGCTCCGGTAGCGGAGCAGCAGGCGCCCGGCGGAGAGGAACTGCAGTTGGGCCGGCCGGTCGGGGTCGTGCTCCAGGCCGGCGACCTCCACGTCGCCGTCGCCGACGACGGCCTGGGAGCGCTCCAGCCGGGCCAGGAGGCCCAGGCGCAGGACGGAGTTGCGGCCCCCGTGCCCGTCGTCGGTGCTCTCGGGGTTGGCCGGGTCGGCGAACCAGCGCTCGCCATCGACGACGAACTTGTACTGGTGGGCCCCGGCCGGCAGCTCCACCGTGACCTGCCAGCCGGTACCGGCCCGCCGCATCGGCGTCGCCTCCGGGTCCCAGCCGTTGAAGGTGCCCGCCAGGGTCACCCGGCGCGCCCGGTGCAGGGGCTGGAAGCGGAAGCGGCAGCGCCACCGGCCCCGCCCCGCCGGCTGCGCCTCGACCGAACGCTGCAGGGGGCCCGGATCCCGGGGCCCGGGAGCCGCCAGGGGCGGGGCCGGCGGCCAGTCGGCGGGCCCCTGGGCCGGCGCCACGACCGGGGCCAGGGGGGGGAGCACGGCCAGGAGGGCGAGGCAGGGCATCCGCGACGACCAGGGTAGATG
>CAYMFV010000486.1:0-2545 GCA_964389745.1 uncultured Planctomycetales bacterium
CGGGCGGCCAGGGCGATGCCGCGGAGGGACGGGATGGCCTCCCGGTGTCCCAGCAGCCCGAGGGCCAGGGCCAGGGCTGCCCGCTCCCGGGGGTCGCGCCGGCGCCGCAGGAGCTCCAGCAGACGCCGGCCGGCGGCACTCGGCAGGCCGATGCGGCCCCGCTCCCCGGCCCGGAAGTGCAGGACACCGATGGCCAGGGCTGCCCAGGGCCGCAGCGGCGCCGCTCCCTCCGTGGCCGTCTCGAGGAGCAGGGGCAGGATGTGCCGGCCCACGAGGGGATGGCCGGAGCCCGCCCGGGCCCCGGCCTCGGCCAGGGCCATGAGAGCCAGCCGCCGGACGCCGGGGTCCGGGTCCCGGGCGACCTTCTCCCGGAGGAGGGCGACCACTGCCTCGGCCTCGGCTGGTTCCTGCCAGGGGCGCAGGAGCCCGCCTGCCGCCGTGACGGCGGCCTGGCGGAGGGGTGCCGGAGCGCCCGGGTCCTCGAGGCGTGCGAGGGCCAGGGCCAGGGCGTCCGTCCGGACCGGCGTCTCGGCCGGGAGGCCATCCAGGAGCCGGGCGGTGGTCGGAAGGCCCGGGGCCATGGCCCGCGGGTCGAGGTCCTCCCGGCGGAGGAGGTCGAGGAGGCCGGCAGCCACGGCGGGAGCGTCAGGGGGCGCCGTGGCGCCCAGGGCCACCAGGCAGGCCGCCGGGAGGTCGGCCTGGGCGCTCTGGCGTCCGGCAACCTCCAGGAGGATCCCGGCGACCCAGTCGCGGAGAGCGTCCTCGTCCTCGAGCCGGGCAGCGAGGACTCCCATCCCTACGGCCGCAGCGCTCCGCAGTCGAGACGGGACGCCGCCCGGCCGCTCGGCCAGGCGGCGACCCCGGGTCGTGTCCCGGAGCAGGTCGGCCAGGTCCTGGAGGGCATCGGGAGTGGCCAGCAGGCCGAGGCCGAGGGCCGCCTCGGCGGCCTCGCCGGGGCTGCGCGGGAAGGCCCGCCGCCAGGGCCCGGGATCTGGCGGGTCCAGGCCGCCCGCCTCGGCCAGCCCGCGGAGGGCGGCCCGGCGCAGCTCCCCCGAATCCGAAGCGGCGGCTCTTGCCAGGAGGAGCCAGAGGGCCGCGTCCTCCTCCGCCACGCCGCCTGCGGAGGGCGGGTGCGCCGGGGGAGGAAGGAGCTCGCCCCCCGGCGTGATGGCCGTGCGAGACCCGGGCCGGAAGGCGGGTTCCGGCAGGAACTCCTCCCGGTGGAAGGCCCACCACCATTCCCAGCCGCTCTCCTCCCACGGCAGGACCGCGGCCAGGGTGCCAGTGCTGATGCCGGCCTCCCGGCGCTCCAGCGGCGGCAGGAGGGGCAGCCCGCCGGGCCCGGTCGCCGGGGTGGCGACGCCTGCCGGAGCTGGCGGCGGCGGCGAGGTGGCTGTCGGTGCGCCGCCCTCGCCGGGGCCCGCGGCCGGCGGCCCGGCCGGCTGGGGCGGACAGCGGCCTCCGGGCACCTGGAGCGCAGGAGACGGAGCAACGAGGGCGACGGTCAGGAGCAGGAGCGGGACGGGCACGCCGGGGAACTCCCGGGGGACACATGCCCCCTGCAAGGCCCGTTCCAGGCTTGCCGGCGCCGCGGCGACCCCTGCCCCGTGCGGCTGGCGACGAAAGCGTGCGCGGGCCCACGCAGCGGCAGCGAGGCGGGCTAGCAGCCTGCTAGACTGCCCGGTCGGCTCCTCCCCGCCCATGGTCGAGATCCGCCGTACCGCCTGCAACCGGGACTGTCCCGACGCCTGCGAGATCCTCGCCGAGGTCGAAGGCGGCCGGGTGCTCCGGGTCCGGGGCGACCCGGCCCACGCACTCACCCGGGGCTTCCTCTGCCAGCGCACCCACCGCTTCCTCGAGCGCCAGTACGACCCGGCCCGTCTGACGACGCCCCTCCTTCGTGACGGGGGGGGGGAGCTCCGGCCCCTGGGCTGGGAGGAGGCCCTGGACCTGGCCGCGGAGCGCCTGCAGCGCATCCGGGAGGAGTCCGGCGGCGCCGCCATCCTCCACTACCGGAGCGGCGGCTCCCTGGGCATCCTCAAGCACGTCACCGACCTGTTCTTCCAGCGCTTCGGTCCGGTGAGCGTCAAGCGGGGCGACATCTGCTCGGGGGCCGGCGAGGCGGCCCAGGCGGCGGACTTCGGCCTGGCCGAGAGCAACGACCTGGAGGACCTGCTGGCGGCCCGGGCCATCGTCCTCTGGGGCAAGAACCCCCACGTGAGCTCCGTCCACCTGCTGCCGGTCCTCCGGGAGGCCCGGCGCCGGGGCGCCCGTCTGGCCCTGGTGGATCCCATCCGCCACCGGGGTGCCGAGCTGTGCGAGCTGGTCCTCCAGCCCCGGCCCGGAGGCGACCTCGAACTGGCCCTAGGGGTCGCCCGGGTGCTCCTGGAGGAGGGCCTCTGGGACGAGGAAGCCGCCGCCCTCTGCCACGGCCACGACGACTACCGGCGCCTGGTCCTGGCCCGGCCCGTGGCCGAGCGGGCCCGCCGGGCCGGGGTGGCCGAGAAGGAGCTCCGGGCCCTGGCCGCTCTCTACGGCCGCCACC
>CAYMFV010000487.1:0-2531 GCA_964389745.1 uncultured Planctomycetales bacterium
CCGCCAGGCGGGCGGCCAGCTCGGCGGGGAGGGCGGCGCCGGCCAAGCTCAGCTCCCGGTCGCGGCCGCCAGGAGGCGCTCCAGCATGCGCCGGAAGGCCAGGGCGTTGGCCGGCGCCCGGGCGGCGACGTCGTTGTTGAAGAAGGCGTAGAGGGTCCGACCCGGCAGGTGGGGCCGGAGCCGCCGCACCCAGCCAGCGAGCTGCTGGGGGCTGTAGTCGTGGTCGTAGAGGCGCCGGGTGCCGTGGAAACGTACGTAGAGGAGGTCGGCCACGGGCAGGACCGTGGCCGGCAGGCGGGGATGGCTGACCGCCACGAAGGCGACCCCGTGCCGGGCGAGGATCGTCTCGGCCTCCGGGCAGCGCCACCAGCCCGGGTGCCGGAACTCCACGGCGTGGCGCACCCCCCTGGGCAGGAGGCCCAGGAAGTCCTCCAGGAGGGACGGGTCCGGGGCCAGGGAGGGGGGAAGCTGCCAGAGGAGGACGCGCAGCCGCTCCAGGGCCAGGGCCCGGTCCAGGAAGGCCTCGAGCTCCCCGGTGCAGTCCCGGAGGCGGCGGAAGTGGGTCACCCGGCGGCTGCCCTTCAGGACCAGGTGGAAGCGTGCCGGCAGCCGGTTCCAGGCCCGGATGGCCGCAGGCCCCGGGTACCGGTAGAAGCTGGCGTTGACCTCCACCGTGTCGAAGACCGTGGCGTACCAGGCCAGGCGCCGGGTGCCCCGGACCCCCTCGGGGTAGAAGGCGCCCTGCCAGTCGTCGTAGGTCCACCCGGAGGTGCCCACGTGGATGGCCGTGCCGGAGTCCATGGCCGGAGCAGGAACATCCTAGCGGGAGGGCTCCCGGACCGTCGGTTAGCCTGGGATTCCCCCTGCCCCCGGACCGCCATGCGACGCCTGCTGCACCGTTCCAGCCCCGCCCTCCTCCTCGCCCTCCTGGCCGGCCCCCTCCTGGCCACCTGGTCCATCGTCGCCGTGGACCTGGCCACCGGCGAGGTGGCCGTGGCCTCGGCCACCTGCCTGACCAACTTCAACCTCCGCCAGTGGCTGCCGGTCGTGGTCCCGGAGGTGGGCGTCGGCTGCGCCCAGGCCTCGGTGGACAACAACGGCAACCGGGTGCGGATGCACGACGACCTGCTCCTGGGCATGGATCCGGAGCGCATCCTGGCGGACCTGGACGACCACGACACCTCCCACCAGACCCGCCAGTACGGCATCGTCGACCTCCAGGGGCGGGCCGCCACCTTCACCGGCCGCTACGCCTTCGCCTGGGCCGGCGGTGTCACCGGCCGGGTCGGGAGCATCGTCTACGCCATCCAGGGCAACATCCTCACCGGGGAGCCGGTGGTGGCCGAGGCGGAGCGGGCCTTCGTCGAGACCGACGGCGACCTCTCCCAGCGGGTGCTGGCGGCCATGGAGGCCGCCCGGAGCATGGGCGGCGACGGCCGCTGCTCCTGCAGCCAGAGCGACCCCACCGGCTGCGGCAGCCCCCCCCCCTCCTTCGAGAAGTCGGCGCACGTGGCCTTCTTCATCGTCGCCCGGCCCGGCGACGATCCCGGCCCCTGCAACCAGCAGCAGGGCTGCGGCCAGGGGGACTACTGGCTGAACATCAACCTGCCCAACCGCCGGGAGCAGGGCCCCGAACCGGTCCTGGAGATGCAGGAGCGCTACCGCCAGTGGCGCCAGGACCTCCAGGGACGTCCGGACGCCATGCTCTCGGTGGTCGACGCCTCCCACGACCGGGTCCGGGCCGGCGCCGGCACCGTGGTCACCGTCTTCCTCGACCTCCACGACGTGGAGGACGTGCCCCTCGCCCAGGGGGGGGCCACGGTGGACGTGGTCCACGATGCCCGCTCCGCCGGCCTCTCCTCCCTGCGCTCGGTCACGGACCACGGCGACGGCACCTACACCCTGGAGCTGGATACCGGCGCCACGCCGGGCCTGGACCTGCTGCGCATCGTGGTGGACGACGGCATCCGGCCGGTGACCCTCTGGCCCCCCCTGCGCCTCCTCCACGAGGCGCCGCCCCCGGCCCCCTTCAACGATCCGGAGGTCATTGCCGGCCTGGACCTGGGCGGCCAGGAGACCGAGCCCTTCCTCCTGCCCGACGGCCTCACCGCCTGGTTCCTCTCCGACAGCGGCGGCCGGGGCCGGCGGCTGCTCCGGGCCGTGCGGCCCGCCCCCGGCGCTCCCTTCGGGACGGCGGAGAAGGTACCTCTGCCGGGCCGGGAGGCCCGGCGCATGACCGACTTCTGGGTCAGCGCCGACGAGCTGCGCCTGGTCTTCAGCGCGGTGGACCCGGCGCTGGGCCGGGAACGGCTCTACCGGACCTCCCGGGCCCTGGTCACCGATCCCTTCGCCCTGCCCGAGCTGGTCGCCGAGCTGGACAGCCGCCTGGGAGACGGCGGCCCCTGGCTCTCGGCCGACGAGCGCACCCTCTACTTCCACAGCCGCCGCCGGGGCGCGGCCGAGCTGTGGCGGGCCGAGCGCCTCGGCCCCGAGGCCAGGTGGTTCGCCCCCGAGCCCCTGGACCTGCCCGC
>CAYMFV010000488.1:0-2521 GCA_964389745.1 uncultured Planctomycetales bacterium
TGAGGCTGAGCTGGAACCAGTCCCGGCAGGTGACCCGGTTGCCGGTCCAGTTGTGGAAGTACTCGTGGCCGATGACGCCGAGGATGCCCTCGTAGTCGTCGTCGGTGGCGCTGGCAGCGTCGGCCAGGACGTACTTGGCGTTGAAGATGTTGAGCCCCTTGTTCTCCATGGCGCCCATGTTGAAGTCCTGGACCGCGACCACGTTGTAGCGCTCC
Organism: uncultured Planctomycetales bacterium; assembly: GCA_964389745.1. Taxonomy (GTDB): domain Bacteria; phylum Planctomycetota; class UBA1135; order UBA1135; family UBA1135; genus CAYMFV01. Next base: position 216 of record CAYMFV010000488.1, read on the forward strand.
AGGTCGCACTCCAGCCCGAAACGGCGCTCGTCCCAGCGCAGGGCCGCCACCAGGCTGTGCAGGGCATGGGCGCAGCGCTCCTCCTGGCCGGGCTCGGCGTACACCCGGAGGGTCACCGGGCGCCCGCTCCGGGTCGTGCAGCGCTCCTCCTGCCAGCGCAGGTCGCCGGCCACCAGGGCGAAGAGGTAGGAGGGCTTCGGGAAGGGGTCCACCCAGCGCACCCGGTGCCGGCCGCCGGGCAGCTCCTCCGCCGGTTCCGGGTTGCCGTTGCTCAACAGCACCGGGAAGCGCTCCCGGTCGGCCTCCAGGGTCACGGTGTAGCGGGCCAGGACGTCGGGCCGGTCCGGGTACCAGGTGATGCGCCGGAAGCCGGTGGCCTCGCACTGGGTGCAGAGCAGGTCGCCGGAGGCGTAGAGACCCTCCAGGCGGGTGTTGGCCCGGGGGCGGATGCGCACGGTGGCCTCCAGGAGGGTCGTCGCGCCCACGCCAGGGACCACCAGGGCCTCCTCCTCCAGCCGGTAGCCGGTGGGGCCGAGCTCCCGGCCGTCCAGGCGCAGCTCCAGGGTCTCCAGGTCCTCGCCGTCCAGGCGCAGGGGGGCGGTCGGGTCGCCAGCGGGGTTGCGCCGCAGGCGCAGCCGGCTGCGCACCAGGGTGGCCTCCGGATCCAGGTCGAAGTGGAGATCGACGCTCTCCACCAGGAAGGCGGGCGGCCGGTAGTCGGCGAGATGCACGGCCTGGGGCCGGGCGGCAGTCCGGGTCTCGGGGCGCATGGGGCGATTCTAGGTGGCCGCGCTACCAGGGGCCCGGGAGCTGTCCTAGAATCCTCCTGTCGGGTCCGGGCTCCTCGCCGTCCGGTCCCGGCTCCGACCTCCCCGCCTCCCCACGAATCGACATGGCCGACACCTTCGCCGTCGACCCCCAGAAGTGCATCGCCTGTGACTCCTGCGCCAACGACTTCCCGGACATCTTCGAGATGTACGGGGTCGGCGACGAGCGCAAGGCCCGGGCCCGTCCGGATCACGAGCCCTTCGTCCCCAAGGTCAACGCCCGGAAGGTGGTGGACATCTGCCCCACCGGGGCCATCGACTTCTCCGGGGAGCTGCCGCCCCCCGAGGCCGGCGCGGGCCTGGAGCTGGAGGAGGTCCCCGGCTGGGAGGAGGAGTGGGAGCGCTTCCTGGCCACGGGCGTGACCGAGGATCCGGCCGAGGCCGAGCGCCGCTACGGCCGGGACTATCGTTGGGAGGAACTGGAGCCGGGCCACTGGCGCCTGCACCTGCAGCTCCCCAGGACCCTGCCCCCGGTCCGGGACCGCTTCCGCTACGGCCTCGGCGCGGCCATGCCCCGCTACGAGCTGACCGTCACCACCACCGGCCGGCGCCTCTACCTCAACGCCCGGGTCGGCGATCCCAGGGTCCGGGCCGCGCTCAGCAACCGCTCGGCCGCCTTTCCCGACCGCTTCACCCTGGCCCTGGAGCTGCCCGAGCCGGTGGTGGGCTTCGAGGAGCACTACGACGCCCACCAGCTGGTGGAGCTGCACGCCTTCACCGACGAGGCGGCGCTCGCGGCCTTCGAGTGGCACAGCCACTTCATCACCGACCTGTGCACCGGCTGCGGCGTCTGCGAGAAGGTGTGCCCGACCAACGCCATCACCGGCGCCACCAAGATCACCCACCACATCGACCCGCAGCTGTGCATCAACTGCTCGGTGTGCGGCGTCTACTGCCCCTTCGACGCCATCACCGGCCGGGACGGGGAGATCGTCGAGCGCATCAAGCCGAAGCAGCTGCCCAAGGCCCAGGTCGACGAGGAGCTGTGCACCGGCTGCGAGTACTGCGTGGACGTCTGCCCCTTCGACTGCATCGAGCTGGTGCCCCGAGAGGGCGAGGGCGGCCATATGAGCGACATGCTGGCCGTCGTCGACCAGAAGGCCTGCGTCTCCTGCAAGCTCTGCGAGCAGGTCTGCATGAAGAACGCCATCGTGGTGCCCCGGGAGCACCACTTCGATCCCCAGCTCGGCTGGTCCTTCCAGGTCGGCGCCGTCTGACGCCGCCACCGGCCGGCCATCACTCCTGGAGTGCCGTCAGGGAGCCCTCGGCCAGGCGCGCCAGGACGCTCCCCGGGGCCAGGGCCGCCGCCCGGCGGAAGGCCGCCGCCGCCTCCTCCGTCCCGCCGAGGGTGGCGGCAGTGAGCCCGAGGCGATACCAGGAGGCCGCGTCCCCGGGATCCGCCGCCACCGCCTCACGGAAGCAGCGTCGGGCCGTTGCGGCCAGGGGCCGGCGGCCGGCGCCGACCTGGCAGGCGCCGTT
>CAYMFV010000489.1:0-2514 GCA_964389745.1 uncultured Planctomycetales bacterium
CTGGCCGGCCCCGTGCTCCCGGGCGTGCGCCACGAGCTGGCGGACGCACTGAACCTGGTGGTAGCGCGGGAAGATGAGGAAGCGCCGCCCGGTCCGCCGGCCACGGTCGTCCTCCTCCTCGACCTCGTGGATGAAGTGGCGGACGAGCTCCAGGACGCTGTCCCGGGCCCAGGTCTCCTCCCAGAGGTACTGTGTCGGGTAGCCGCGCCGGGTCGGCGGCACGGGAGGGTTCCCGGCGCCGCCGAAGCGGCCCTGGTTGAAGGGCAGGAAGCGGGTGCGCGGGCCGTCGAGGTGCGTCGTCACGTAGACCAGCTCCGGGTCCACGGCAAAGTGGGCGAGACAGCGTCCGTAGGCGAAGAGGGGCTCCCTCGGGTCCCGGTCGCGCTTGTACTGGCGGATGGCGTCCTGGACGTCCTGGCCGGTAAGGGGATTCTTGAGCTCCGCGGTGAAGATGGGCAGGCCGTTCAGGAAGAGGACCAGGTCCAGGCTCTGCTCGCCCCGCTCGCTGTAGCGGAGCTGCCGCACCACGGAGAAGAGGTTGGCCCGGTGGAGGCGGGCCAGCTCCTCGTTGCGCCGGCTCGCGGGCGGGAAGAAGGCGACCTGGAAGCGGCAGCCCAGGTCGCGGACGCCGCGGCGCAGGACGTCCAGCACACCGCGCCGGCCAACATCCCGGGACAGGCGGGCCAGGAAGCGCTCCCGGACCTCGCTCCCGTAGCGCTCCCGGAGCCGTTCCCACTCCCGGGGCTGGGTGGCGACGACGAAGTCCACCACGTCCCGGGGAATCAGGCAGAGGCGGCGGTCGTAGTCCTCGGGGCGCCGCCGGAGGTAGCCGCCCGGGGTGTCCGTCCCGCCCCAGGGAGGCAGACCCTCGTACACGGCACCACCGTCCTCGGGCCAGGCGTCGGGCCCGCCGCGGAGCAGCGCCCGCTCGATGGCGTCCTCGAAGGCCCGTTCGGAGATCTCGGGATTCATGTCGGTTCGGTTCCCTCCGAGATGATGGCAAGATAGCGATCGTAGGCATAGACCCGGTTCCGCCGCCGGCCGGTCACCTCCCGGGCGATGCCCAGGTCCTCCAGGGCGGCCATGCCCCTGGAGGCGCCAGGGAAGGAGAGGCCGGTCCTCCGGATCACGTCCTTCATGGTGGTGAGGCCGCGCTCCTGGAGGACCCGGTGCACCCGGAGGGCGGAGCCCGCCACCCGCCCGAGGGCCTGGACCTTCCGGCGGTCCTCCTCGAAGAGGGCCACGAGCCTCCGGGCCGTCTCGACGGCGCCCTCGGCGACCTCCGCCACCCCGGCGAGGAAGAAGGCGAGCCACTCTTCCCAGGCGCCCGCCCTCCGCACGCCATCGAGCAGGTCGTAGTAGTCCTCCCGATGCTGCTTGAAGTAGAGGCTCAAGTAGAGGAGGGGCTCCCGGAGGACCTTCTCGTGGCAGAGGAAGAGCGTGATGAGGAGCCGTCCGATGCGGCCGTTGCCGTCCAGGAAGGGGTGGATGGTCTCGAACTGCACGTGGGCCAGGCCCGCCCGGACGAGGATGGGTATCCCGGCAGGGGCGGCGTGGAGGAAGGCCTCAAGGTCTGCCATGCACCCCGCGACATGTTGTGGTGGCGGGGGCACGAAGGAGGCCAGCCCTGGCCGGGTCCCGCCAACCCAGTTCTGGGAGCGGCGGAACTCGCCCGGGCTCTTGCCGGCGCCCCGCCCGCTCTGGAGGAGGAGGGAGTGCATCTCCCGGATCAACCGGTTGCAGAGGGGGAAGCCCTCCCGCAGCCGTCGGAGGCCGTGCTCCAGGGCGGCGACGTAGTTGGAGACCTCGGTGACGTCGTCCATGGGCACGCCCGGCGCCTCCTCCAGCTCGAAGAGGAGCAGGTCGGAGAGGGAGGACTGCGTGCCCTCGATCTGGGAGGAGAGGACGGCCTCCTTCCGGACGTAGGCGTAGAGGAAGAGGCCGGTGTCGGGAAGGAGGGTCGAGAGGGTGTCCAGCCGTCCGAGGGCCAGGGTGGCCCGTTCCAGGGGTGCCTGGAGCGGTGCCAGGTCCAGCCCCCCAGCCGGCGGCAGGGGGGCCGGAACGAAGGCCCGGACGGTCTCGCCCCCGGCGGTGGTCGTCTCGTAGCGTCCCGTGGGTCCGGCAACCATGGCCGATGGGGCCGGAGCCTCTATTCAGCGGAGCTGAGCAGAGCCCGGCCTTATTCAGCGTTCGCCAGCAAGTCTAACTACCGCGCCGGCTGCCGGCAAGGCCCCACTCCCCAGCCCTCGTTGCCGGGGCCATCAGGCCGCGCCCTGGACCGCCTCCCGAACGTCGATCCGCCCAGTCACGGCCGCCGAGATCAGCGCCGCCCGGTACTCCCGGAGCAGGTCGATGGCCTGCTGCACCTTCGCCACCAGGCCGTCGATCCGCGCCGTCTCCCGGTCGAGGAACGCGGCGATGGCGCGTTGTTCATCAAACTTCGGGAGTCCTACAGGCTCGGCTAGGTAGCTGGCACTATCCAGGTTCTGGATCCCCGTGCTTTGCTTGATCGAG
>CAYMFV010000490.1:0-2511 GCA_964389745.1 uncultured Planctomycetales bacterium
GCCGGCACCTGGCTGCCCTGGGCGGGCGTGGAGGCGGTGGTGCCCGCCGGCGGCGAGGCCATCCTGGAGCTGGAGCTGCGCCGCGGCGGCCGCCTGGTGGTGGAGGTGCTCCTCCGGGACTGGCCCGGGCCGGCCACCGCCGCACCCCGCCCCTGGCTGGTCCTGACGCCCCTCGAAGGCCAGGTCGCGCCGCGACCGCTCCGCCAGCAGGTGGAGGCGCTGCCCGGGCCGGAGCCGGCGGCCCCCCCCCGCCCGGGAGAGCCGCCGCCCCCTCTCCGCTTCCGGGTCCGTCTCGCCCACGCCCTGCCTCCTGGCGCCTGGCAGATCCGGGCCCGGGCAGGCCCGCTAGCCAGCCCCTGGGTCCGCGTGGAGCTTGCCGCTGGCAAGACCTCCACCATCACCCTGGAGCTGGGGCCACGACCTTGAACATCAGGGCTCCACGAGGATCGGAACCGCTGCCGATGCGTAGTGGCCGCTGCCGCCCTGCCAGGTCATCACCGCCAGCCAGCCGGTGCTGCCGACCATGCTCGACAGGTCGCCGGGCAGGAAACCGACCGTGATGGACCCCTGGGCGCTGGCATCCAGGGTCCCGGTGGGGTTCTGGACGATCGGGAACATCCCGTAGTTCGCGGCCAGGGTGCGCTGGAAGATCCCGTCTCCGCTCAAGGGCACCTCGATGCCCCCCACGCTGGTCGGGCCGATGCCCGAGACCGAGGCCAGGAGCTGCCAGGTCTCACCGGCGGCGTCCGCGGGGAAGGCGAGGTCGAGGACGATGTTGCCACCGGCCGCAGCCGGGATGGAACCGGCGGAGGCCCGTACGAAGGGATCCCGCAGGTAGGAGTAGACGACGCCGACGCCGTTGAAGTGGCCGTAGCGCGCGCCGGGAGCGCCGACCAGGAAGTCCAGGGCGGTGCCATCACCATCCGTGTCCCCGCGGGCCGCGAGACTCCATCCGAGCCGGTTCCCGGCCGAGGTGCCGGCCCACACGGCCAGGACATCCTGGCTCGCCCCGGACAGCAGGCAGACCGCGCCGGCCTCCCTGCGACCCCCTGGAGCGAGCCCGGGCATACCGCTGAGGATCTCCGACAGACCGTCGCCGTCCACGTCGCCGACGGCAGCCACCTCGTAGCCGAAACCGGCGAAGGCCACGGTGCTGTCCACGCTCCACAGGACCGCGCCCGTGGCACTGGAGCGGATCTCGATGTTGCCGGCCTGCCAGCCTGCGGCCGTGTCCTTGTCGGAGTTGCCGATGAGCACGTCGCAGAGCCCGTCCCCGTCGAAGTCGCCGGCAGCGTCCACGTCCTCGCCGTAGCTGTCGCCATAGGCGTTGACGGTCCAGTGGAAGAGGATGGCGCCGGTCGGGCCGTCGCAGACCATGACCTCGCCTCCAGGGTAGGCAGCGTAGTTGCCAGCTGCGAAATCCCCGATGCCATCGCCCGTGACATCGCCGAGTCCGACCAGGGCGTAGCCGCCGAGGTCGCCGCCGTTCATGGCTACCGAGTACTGCAGCGAGCCATCGGCCCCGGAGAAGAGGTGGACCGCCTGTGCCGGTGACCACGGCTCGCCGACCAGGATGTCCGGGATGCCGTCGCCGGTGAGGTCACCGGGCCCGGCGAGCCCGCGGCCGAAGGTCAGGCCCTGGACCGGGCTGTCAATGCGCAGCCGGCGCTGGCCGCTGGCGCCAGAGTACACGAAGACCGAGCCGCCCTGAGGCCAGGTGTCGGGTGCGGAGACCGCCACGTCCGGGACGCCGTCGCCGTCCACGTCGCCCAACCCGGCCACCGCGTAGCCATAGAGGATGTTGCTGCCTTCGGTGAAGTGCAAGAGCACGGTGCCGTCGGCGCCCGAGCACAGATAGGCGTGGTCGTCACAGCCGACGATGAAGTCCGTGCGGCCATCCCCGTTCACGTCGCCGGTGAAGTCCACGTCCTGGCCGTAGTCGCTCCGGCCGATGGGCGCGTCGCTGCGGGGACCCTCCAGCCAGCGGCCACCCACCTGGGCGGCAAGGCGTCCGCCCAGGCCGGAGACGAGAGCGAGCAGGAGGAGGGAGGAAAGGCGGAGGGAAGAAGGAACCATCAGTCGCATGGGCAGGGAAGGGGTTCAAGGCATGGGAGGGTTCGCGGGGCTCAGTCCTTGAGCAGCACGGTCACCACGCCTGCCGGTTGCAAGGGCACGGTCACCGTGCCGCCGGTGAGCTGGAGGGGCGCCCGGGGCTGCTCCACCAGGTCGGTGAGCCAGGCGCCGGACGGGTTCCAGGGCAGGTGCAGGACGGCCTGACCGCCGCCGGGGCCGGCCCGCAGGCGCAGGACCCAGCCGTCGTCGGCCTCGCTGCGCTTCCAGGCCACCAGTCCGGCCGGGCCCTGGAGATCGAGGAAGCCGCCCTGGGCCGGGGCGGTCGCCGGGCCGCTGCCGGCGGCCGATATGGTCATTCTCAATACCTGCCATATCCGCGAGAAGGCCGCCGAAAAGGTCTATTCCGAACTCGGACGCCTGGCCCGCCGCAAGGCGGCC